>NZ_JBHXRW010000032.1:0-95688 GCF_042716635.1 Streptomyces sp. NPDC058664
GCCTTCACCCGGGGCAACTTAATCACCCTGAGGCCGGGCGGCGCCTACCCGCCCGCCCTGTGGGGCGCCGGGCCCGGGAGGGGCCCGACCGGGGGCGCCCCGCTCGTCCGAGCGGGCCGCCGCCGTACGTACAGGAGGGCCGGCCTGTCCCTCGCGGACCTACCCCTTGCTGACCGCCGCCAGGATCTCCGGCAGCCGCCTCGCCGTCCGGGGGGCCGACAGCTTCAGGCTCGCCCATACGAGGAGCGCGCCGTACAGCGTTCCGGCCGGGAGCAGGAGCCACAGCAGGGACTGCCGGTCGGACAGGTGCAGGTACACCGTCGCGCCGATGAGCGGCGCGCACAGCAGCGGGGCCGTGAGCATGCCGCCCAGGATCGAGATCCAGGCGAGCCCGGCCTGTCCGGGCGCCACGTTCTTGTAGCCGCTGTCCTGCGGGATGGAGTACGGGAAGAGCGCCGAGGCCACCGCCCCCGTCGCCAGCATCGCGCCGAGCAGCGCGAACGCCAGGCCCAGGGCCTCCGGCAGCCGCGACCAGTCACCGAGGACGGCGGTCGTGAGGACCGTGACGAGAGCCGCGTACGGCAGGGTCACGGCGAGCAGGGCCAGGGCACGCGCGCGGAGTTCGGCGTACGCGTCGGCGGTCGTCGAGATGGTCTGGGCGACCATCCAGAACGCCGAGGTGTCCTGGCCGAACTGGTTGTACATCAGCATGCCGAGCATCCCGGAGGCGAAGCAGGCCCAGTAGATCGAGCCGGTGCCCTGGAAGGCGTTGAACAGCGGCACGATCAGACCGAGGGCGAGCGAGGTCACCCACGAGGCCTTCGTCTTCGGGTCGCGCCACATGTAGCGCAGGCTCCGCTCCATGACGGCGCCCGTCCGCCCGCCCGGCAGGACCCGGGCGAGGAGCCCCGTACCGGCGGACTTCTCGCGGACGCCCGCGTCCGACGCGGCGCCGATCGTGGAGCCGTCCGGTTCGACCATCAGCCGGACGAGGCTCCGCTGCCACCAGTGCACGAGCGCCACGAGCGCGGCGGCGGTGAGCAGCAGCCGCGCCACCGCCTGCACGTGGTCGCCGGTGCTCGCCGCGTCGACCGCGCCGATCGCCGCGGAGGGCGGCAGCCAGTCGGCGACGGCCGCCACCGGTTCGAGGGCGGTCAGACCGCCGGGTCGGCTGAGGCGCTGGGCGCCGAAGTTCACCAGCTGGATGCCGACCGCGATGACGAGGCCGCTGAGCAGCGCCAGGTCCCGGCCCTTGCGGGAGGTGAGCAGCCGGATGTTGGCGGCGGCCACGGCCCGGGACAGCGCCACGCACACGGCGACGGTCAGCGGCACAGCGGCGACGGCGACGACCGTGGCGGCGGCGCCGTGCGCGACGGACAGGGCCGCGCCGAACGCCAGGAACAGGGTGAGGACGGGCCCGACACCCACGAGGGAGGCCACGAACAGGGCCCGGATCAGCGGCTGGGGCCGCAGCGGCAGCATCACGAGCCGCGACGGGTCGAGGGTCTCGTCACCGCCGGGTACGAACAGCGGCATCACCGCCCACGAGAGCGCGGTCACCGCCGTCATGAGGACCGCGATGCTCCCGGCGTCGGCGCTGCCCCGCAGGAGGGCGAAGCCCAGCACCATCCCCGCGGCGAACAGAACCCCGAAGACGATCGAGACGATGTACGCGGCGGTCCGCCCGCCCGACTGCCTCAGCCCGTTCCGCAGCAGCGACAGCTTGAGCCGTACGAAGACGGACGTGAGCGACGGTACGGGGGAGGCGGTGGCCGCGGTGGTGGTGGGGGTCGTCACGGCACTCATCGCTGCGCCCCGCCGCCCAGCCAGTCGAGGGAGTCCCCGGCCGTCTCGCGCCCGTTCGCCCCGACGAGTTCGAGGAACGCGGCCTGGAGGGAGGGCGCGTCGCCCCGTACCTCGGCGAGCGTCCCCTGTGCCCGGATCCGGCCCGCCGCCATCACGGCGACCCAGTCGCAGAGCGACTCGACCAGCTCCATGACGTGGCTGGAGAAGACGACGGTCGCGCCGGACGCGGTGTACCGCTCCAGGACCCCGCGGATGGTCTGCGCCGAGACCGGGTCGACGCCCTCGAAGGGCTCGTCGAGGAAGAGCACCTCGGGGTTGTGGAGCAGCGCCGCCGCGAGCCCGATCTTCTTCCGCATGCCGGTCGAGTAGTCCACGACCAGCTTGTTCTGCGAACCGGTCAGGTCGAGGACGTCGAGGAGCTGCGCGGCCCGCTTGTCGACCTCGGCGCCCGGAAGGCCCCGCAGCCGGCCGCTGTACGCGAGGAGTTCACGGCCCGAGAGGCGCTCGAAGAGCCGCAGGCCCTCCGGCAGGATGCCGATCCGCTCCTTGACGCGGGCGACCGACTCCGGGTCGGCCCACACGTCGTGCCCGGCGACCTGGATGCGGCCCTGGTCGGGGCGGAGCAGACCGGTGATCATCGAGAGGGTGGTGGTCTTGCCGGCGCCGTTGGGGCCGACGAGCCCGATGAAGCGTCCTGCGGGCAGGACCAGGTCGATCCCGTTCACCGCGATCTGCTGGCCGAATCGTTTCCACAGCCCCTCGACACGCACAGCGGGCGCCGCACCTTCCCCCGGTGCGGCGCCCGCCTTGTCGAACTTCCCCTCGAATGCCTGGTCAGGCATGGTCCGTCATCCCCTTGATCGTCCCCGTGTGTACGGGCCCCACCTTAAAGGCGGGGCCCGTACGGGGCCCAGGGTCACGGCGCTACGGGCCCGAGGTCACGGCGTCACGGGCCCAGGGTCACGGCGTGCGGTTCCGTGCCTCCGCCGCCTCCCGGCCGCACGCGTACGCGAGGGCGCTGATCAGCTCCTCCGCGTCGGGCAGCCAGCGGTTCGCCGGGGTGGGGCGCCGGGCCCACTGCACCGCGCCGCAGCCGCCGATCCGGGTCGGCGGGGCCGCCACGTAGTAGCCCTCGCCGCGGGTGGTGAGATCGAGGGCGGAGGGGACCCAGCCCAGCTTCCGGACGAGGTCCGGCACCTTGGTGGCGGCGCCGGGCAGCACGAAGAAGTACATCCGGCGGTCCGGGGTGCAGGTCACCGGGCCGAGCGTCAGCTCCATGCGCTCCATCCGGGCGAGCGCCAGGAAACCGGCCGACTCGGAGACCTCGATCGCGTCGAAGGTGCGGCCGGTCGGCAGCAGGATCGACGACTTCGGCTGCTTCGACCACATGCGCCGGGCCCCGACCCCGCTGCCGGTCGCCTGGGTCGACCAGTCGGGCCTGACCGCGTGGGCGCCGGGCACGGCGCACGTGTCCGCGCCGCACGAGCAGCGTTCCCTGCCCTCGACGGCCTCCAGCCAGGTTCCGGGGAACACGTCCCAGTGCCGCTCTTCCGCGTACCGCACGGCGCTGTCCAGCAGCTGCTCGCCCCGCTGCTTGGGGATCTGTGCGGCTTCCGTGACTCCGATGGTCTCTTCCACGGTGAACACAACTTCCCCCGTCACCTGGGGTTACGGGCGGGGCGCCGCCCGGTGTGAGGCATCGATCCTGCACGCGGGGCGCATCGGTGCACGGGCGGGGGCGCGCGGGGGGCCGGGGAGCGGGGATGGGTACGCACAGGTGGGGCGCCGGCGGCGAGGACGCGGCCGACGTGTCCGGTTTCGCGTGTTCACATCGGCATTGACCGGATATCCGCCGGGCAGTGATCACTTCTCTCGTCGTCACTTCTCCCGTGATCACCGCACGGCCTCAGGGGGTACTCATGGCAGCCAGACCACTCGTTCCGCGTCAGCTCAACGAACGGCTCCAGGCGCTCATCCAGGAGGCCGGCTGCTCCAACGCCGGTCTCGCCCGCAGGGTCAACATGGTCGGCGCGGAGCGCGGCCTCGACCTCCGGTACGACAAGACGTCGGTGGCGCGCTGGCTGCGCGGCCAGCAACCGCGCGGCCGGGCACCGGGAATCATCGCCGAGGCGCTCGGCCGCAAACTGGGCCGCACCGTCACGATCGACGAGGTCGGCATGGCCAACGGCCGCAACCTCGCCGCCGGGGTCGGGCTCCAGTTCGCGCCGACCGTGCCCGGGGCGATCGAGCAGGTCTGCGAGCTGTGGCGCAGCGACGTCGGCCGCCGCGACTTCCTCTCCGGCTCCACCGTCGCGGCCTCCGCCCTCGTCGAGCCCAGCAGGGACTGGCTGATCACGGTGCCCGACTCCCACGTGGCCCGGACGGCCGGGGCCCGCGTCGGCGTCGCGGACGTGGCGGCCGTACGGGAGATGACGAGCGCGCTCGTCGACCTCGACCGGCGGTTCGGCAGCGGCCACGTGCGACCGGTGGTCGTCCACTACCTCAACAGCGTGGTGTCCGGCATGCTGTCCGGCTCCTACCGCGAGGCGGTCGGCCGGCAGCTGTTCGCCGCCGTCGCCCGACTCACCGAACTCGCCGGGTACATGGCGGTGGACACCGGCGAACCGGGCCTCGCCCAGCGGTACTACATCCAGGCGCTGCGGCTCGCGCAGGCGGCCGGCGACCGGGGCTACGGCGGGTACGTGCTCGCCGCCTCGATGAGCCATCTCGCCGCGCAGCTCGGAACCCCCCGGGAGATCGCCCAGTTGGCGCGGGCCGCGCAGGAAGGGGCGCGGGGCAAGGTGCCGCCGCGGGCGGAGGCGATGTTCCTCGCGGCCGAGGCACGCGGGCACGCCCTCCTCGGGGACGTGCGCGCCTTCGAGGCGGCCGCCGGACGCGCCGTACGGGCACTGGACCGGGCCGCCCCGGAGGCGGACGACGACCCGGCGTGGATCGCCCACTTCGACCGGGCGTACCTGGCGGACGAACTGGCGCACTGCCACCGCGACCTGGGGCGGGCGGAGGCGGCGGCGCGGGCGGCGGAGGAGTCGGTCGCGGGACACCCGGTGACGCGGACGCGGCGGCGGGCGATCGGTCTCGCCCTGCTCGCCTCGGCGCAGGTCCAGCAGCGGGAGGTCGAGCAGGCCTGCCGGACGGGGACGCGGGCGCTCGAACTCCTGGGCACGCTGCGGTCGTCGCGGGGCACGGAGTACCTGGACGACCTGCGGGAGCGCCTCGAGCCGTACGCGGCGGAGCCCGTGGTGCGGGAGTTCGGGGCGCGGATGGAGCTGTACGCGGCATAGGGCTCCGATGGCGGAAGAAGGTTGTGTAACCGGGCTCACACGTGTGTGCGGAGCCCGGCGCGCACCCGGTAGCGTGGGCCGACGATTCCGTAGGTCCACCAGTAGGAGTCCCGGTGACGCAGAACGGACAGGGTCCGGAGCCGCAGTACCCGGCGGTGCCCCCCGCGCAGAACGGCCAAGGGGGAGCACAGTCGTACGGTGGCGCCTGGGGTCCCGCCGGCGCCGCGCCGGGCGGACAGCCGCTGCCGCCCGCGCAGCCGCTCCCTCCTGAGGCGCCGCCGGGCGGCCCCGCCGACATGCAGTCCACCCAGTACCTGCCGCCGGTCCCGCCGCAGGGCGCGCCGCCGCAGCCCGGCTACGGCTACCCGGGCCAGGGCGCCCCGGGCGCCGCCGACATGCAGGCGACCCAGCACATCGCCCCGGTCGCGGGCGCGATGCCGCCGGTGTCGGGCGGGATACCCCAGGCGCCGGGCGGGATGCCGCAGCCGGGGTACGGGTACCCGCCGCCGGTGTCCGCCCCGCAGCCCGGGTACGGCTACCCGGGGCCGGGCGCTCCGGCCGCCGGTGACATGCAGGCGACCCAGCACATCGCCCCGGTGCCCCCGCAGCAGCAGGGCGGTGGCTCCCACACCCAGTTCCTCGGCACGGGACCGCTCCAGGCGCAGGGCCAGCAGGGCCAACAGGTTCAGCAGGGCCAGCAGGGCCCCGGGCCCGCGGGCGCCTCGGACGCGACCCAGTACATCGCCCCCGTACCGGGGCAGGAACCCGGTGAGCGGCAGCCGCCCGCCGAGTTCGACAACCTCTTCCGTACGGAGGCCCCGAGGCCGCCGCAGCAGCCGCAGCCGCACACCCAGGCGTACCAGCAGCCGACTCCGCCTCCGTACCAGCAGCATCACCAGCCGCCGCAGCACCAGCACCAGCCGCCCGCGCCCCCGCAGCAGTACGCGTACCAGGACGCCTACTACGACGGTGGCGAGCCCGAGCCGCCGCGCCGCAAGTCGCCGGTCGCACTGATCGCCGCCGTCGTCGTCGGCTGCGCGGTCGTCGGTCTCGGCGCCGGCGCCCTCCTCAGCGGCGGCGAGGAGGAGGACCCCAAGACCGACGGGCAGAACGTGGTGGCGACCTCCTCCGCGCCCGCCCCCACCGAGACGCAGCAGCCCACGGAGAAGCCCGCCGACCCGGCGGAGCCGCAGGCGCAGGAGCTGAGCAAGCTGCTGGCGACCAGCAGCGACAGCCGTGACACGGTGATCAGCTCGGTCGAGTCCGTCAAGCAGTGCAAGAACCTGGACAAGGCCGCCGCCGACCTGCGCGGAGCCGCCGACCAGCGCCGGGGCCTGGTCACCAAGCTCCAGGCGCTCTCGGTCGACAAGATCCCGGACAACAAGGCGCTGACGGCGGCGCTCACCAAGGCCTGGCAGGCCTCGGCGGCCGCCGACGACCACTACGCGGCCTGGGCCGTCCAGATGAAGGCCAAGAAGGCGTGCAAGGGCGGCAAGGCCACCTCCACCAACCACCTCTCCGCGGCGAACACGAAGAGCGGTGAGGCGACCAAGGCCAAGCGCACGGCGGCCGGGCTGTGGAACCCGACCGCCGAGAAGTACGGACTGGAGAAGCGGCAGCCCACCCAGCTGTAGGGGGTGTCTTGCCGATCAGGCCGGATCAGGGGGCGCTGAGGACGGTCTCGCCGACGTCGACGAAGCCGGGCTTCTGTGCCACAAGGCGTCCCTGCCGGACCACCTGGAACGTCACCTCGTGGTTGACGATCCGGGGGAAGCTCGGGGCGCCGAGCAGGTCCTCGTACTTCCAGCGCAGGACGGGGGTCAGACCGCCGGTGTCGATCCGCGCGCCCCGGTCCAGGGCGTGGGCGATCCGGGTGGCCGTGACCTTGTCGGTGTCGAGGGCCTCGACGACCTCCTTGAGGACCGTGTACGCGATCCAGGTGGTCTGGACGCCCGCGTCGGCCGGGTCGACCCGGTTGTCGGCGAACGCGTGCTCCTGGATGACCTTGCGCATCGGCGTCCAGCTCTTGTCGGACGCCTCCGGGTACCAGCCGGTGACGAACGCGCCCTCGAAGGGGCTGCGGGCGCCGCCGGTGCGGTCGATCACGGGCTGGTTGACGCTGCCGAGGACGGACGAGATCCGTACGGCGTCCCGCTTCTCGTCCGAGCCGCCGTCGCCGCCGTTGTCGCTGTCACCGCCGCTTCCGTCGTTCCCCGGGAGCCGGCGGAAGGAGTCGAAGAACGTCTGCGTGCGCTCGCCGAGCACGGCGGTGACGCAGCCGTCCTCGTCGCCGGCCTTCTCGCGGGCCCGGTCGGCCTGCTCGGTGTACTCGGCCGCGTCCTCGACGGCCGGGATGTCGACGGCGTTGCGCTGACTCGACTTGCGGAGGCCGGAGTTGAGGAGTTCGGGAAGCTTGTCGCCGGCGAGGGTGTCGGGCCGGACGAGGGAGACCGTACGGCAGGACTCGGCGAGCTGCATGCCGTGGCCGGCGATGAGGGAGGCCTGTCCGCCGTTGACGGGGTAGGAGAGCGGGCTGCTGAACTCGTCCTCCGAGATGCCGTAGCCACCGATGTACGGGATGCCGGCGGCCTCGAGGGGGGCCATGAAGGCGCGGCCGTTCTGGCTGTACGAGCCGACGACCGCGACCACGTTCTCGTGGACGGCCCGGCGTGCGCAGGCGGCGGCGCCGGTGCTGGTGTTGTGTTCGTTACAGGTGAGGACGCGCAGTTCGTGGCCGTCGATGCCGCCCTGGGAGTTGACCCAGCGGGCGAAGGCCTGCGCCATGGCGGGCATTCCGGGCATATTGGTTGCCCGGGTCTGGTCGGGAGCCCACGTCATCACCGTGACGGGCTCCCTGGAGCCCCCCGTGGCCCCAGGGAGCACGCCACACCCGGTGAGCAACGAGGCTCCGGTCGCCGCGGTCGTGACATACGCGAAGAGTGAGGTCAGTCGCCTACCGGTCATGGGCATGCACATTTCCGCCTCATGGGTAACGCGGGAGTGTGCGTGGTTCAACGGTGGGTGACGTCAAGGTGAATTACGGGGGCCGCGAGGGGCGGACTCCGCTTACCGGACACGGGAACGTACGATCGAAGCGTGTCCAGTCCAGTCTCCGGTTCGGTGAACTCTTCCCGTCGCGGCCGTCGCTCCTCCACCATGGGCGGCATGCCGCTCAACGACATGCCGTGGTGGCGCTGGCGCATCAACGTGCGCTCGGCGCTTCACATGCTCTCCGACCCAGGGTTCCACGAGACGACCTGGCTCGCCGGCCTCGACGGGTACGGCGACGTCACCGACGCCGTCTACCGCCTCGTCGAGGACACCTGGCTCGACAACTGGTCCGCCGAGAAGTACGTCGGCTCGATCTTCCGTGACGCCGGCGAGGCCGCCCTCGTCGACGTCGCCGTCCTCCGGGTGCTCCGCATCATGCACCAGGTCGGACCCGACGCCGCCGTCTCCGCCTACCTCGAACACCCCGGCTGGCCCGAGGCCGTGCGGGCCGCCCGCGAGGCCCACGTCCACCTCGCCCGGGCCGACGGCGAGGACCCCGACACGCCCCCGCGCTCGCTCGACGTGCTCAGGATCATGACCCGGTCCTGACCTGATCACGACCCGGTCCCGAGACGCTCCCGGGACGCTCCCCCGGCGTTCCGTCAGACGGACAGTGGCGCACCCGGCCCGCCCGGGTGTGGCAGGCTGACAGGATGACCGACCAGTACGTCCTCACCCTCTCGTGCCCCGACAAGCAGGGCATCGTGCACGCCGTGTCGAGCTACCTCTTCATCACGGGATGCAACATCGAGGACAGTCAGCAGTTCGGAGACCGTGACACCGGTCTCTTCTTCATGCGGGTCCACTTCTCGGCCGAGGCCCCGGTCGACGTCGACAAGCTGCGGGCCAGCTTCGCCGCCGTCGGCGACGCCTACACCATGGACTGGCAGATCAACCGGGCCGACGAGCGCATGCGGGTCGTCCTCATGGTGTCGAAATTCGGCCACTGCCTGAACGACCTGCTGTTCCGGTCCCGGATCGGCGCGCTGCCCGTCGAGATCGTCGCGGTCGTCTCCAACCACACGGACTTCGAGGAACTCGTCGGCTCCTACGGGATCCCCTTCCGGCACATCCCGGTGACGAAGGACACGAAGGCGGCGGCGGAGGCGGAGCTCCTGGACCTGGTCCGCTCGGAGAACGTCGAGCTGGTCGTCCTCGCCCGCTACATGCAGGTCCTCTCCGACGACCTCTGCAAGCAGCTCTCCGGCCGGATCATCAACATCCACCACTCCTTCCTCCCCAGCTTCAAGGGCGCCAAGCCCTACCACCAGGCGCACACGCGCGGCGTGAAGCTGATCGGCGCGACGGCCCACTACGTGACGGCCGACCTCGACGAGGGCCCGATCATCGAGCAGGAGGTCGAACGGGTCGGCCACGAGGTGACCCCCGACCAGCTCGTCGCGATCGGCCGGGACGTGGAGTGCCAGGCCCTGGCCCGCGCGGTCAAGTGGCACGCGGAACGCCGCATCCTCCTGAACGGCCGCCGCACGGTCGTCTTCGCGTAGCCGCCGGGCCCGCGACGAGGGGCGGGCTACAGGCGGCTCAGGGACGCCGCTGCCGAGAGGACGTCCCTGATGGCCTCCCGGTCGCCGTCCTGGCCCGCCGCCGCCTCCTCCGGCGAGACGTGCCCCGCCATCAGCTGGCAGAACTCCACCCCGTCCATCGCCACCTGCGCCACCGCGTGGTCCGGCGATCCGACGGCGGCCGGGGAGTCCAGGGCGATGTACCAGTGGCCACCGCCCGCGCCCTCCACTTCCAGGTGGAGCGAGCGGCCCGGCGCGCCCGCCGCGACCAGGTGACGGGCCGGCGCCGCGAGGCCGCTGCGGCGCCGCCCGGCCAGGGCCGCCGGCAGCAGCCGGGCCGCCAGGTCGATCATGTCGTGGAGGTGCGGGCCGCTCGGCGGCGCGTACGGGTACGCCACCGCCTGCGCGATGTCCTCCGCGTGCACCCAGCACTCGAAGGCCCGCTCCAGGAGGGAGTCCCGCAGCGGCAGCGCGAAGTCCTTGTAGGTGACCGTCAGGTCCGCCACTCCCCGCCCCGCGAACGAGACCGTGCGGATCAGGGTGTGGCTCTGCTCCCGCCAGGGCTCCCGCAGGGACCGGTTCGCCGGCCGGTCGAGACCCGACCAGAACGCCTCCGTCCGCTCGGTGGGTGACAGCTCCGGCGTGCCCGCGCCCAGCGGGTCGTCGAGGCCGAGCGCCGTCGACACCAGGCCGTCCACGGCGAGCAGGTGACCGATGACCCCGGCGACGGTCGCCTTCCGGCGGACGACCCGGTCCTCCTCGTACCACTTGAGCCGTACCGGCGCGTGCCACTCCGACTCGCCGATGTCCCGCAGCAGCGCGTCGAGCCGCGCGGTCTCCGCGTCGTACGGGGTGACCCAGCCGGGGATCGGGATGCGTGCCGGGCGGCGGCCCAGGCAGTTCTCCAGGACCCGGGACCGCAGCAGCGGGTCGAGGTCCAGGTCGCGGTCCTCGTGCAGCAGCGCCACGGCGTCGCGCAGCCTCAGGGCCTCGTCCGCGCACGGCGCGCAGGCCGTGAGGTGGTCCTCGACGGCCTGGGTCTCCCCGGCCGAACACGCCGAAAGTGCCCAGGCCCCGAGGAGGGACTTGAGCACACCGTGACTGAGGACCGGCACCTCCGGCTCGGGTTCCACCCCGGGCGTCTCCTCCGTCTCGTCCGTTCCGTTCGTCTCGTCCCCGTACTCCTCCGGTCGATACGCCTCCGGCCCGTGCTCCTCCGGCCCGTGCTCCTCCGGTCCGCGCTCCTCCGGCTCGGGTGGCGCCGTCAGGTCCGCGTGGTCGTCCGCCGCCCGGCGCGGCCCCGGTATCCACGGGGTGCGTGCGACGCCGTCCGCGTCGTCGTCCGCCCCCGTCACCGTGCCCGTCCGTAGCCCGGCGGTCCGCCGCCCTCGGGGTGCCGGGTGTTCGCCGAGGAGAGCAGCTGGAGGCCGAGGCGGAGGCGCCGCCGCGCCTCGTCCTCGGTGACGCCGAGGTCGGCGGCGGTCTGCCGGTAGTCCCGTCGCTGGAAGTAGGCCAGTTCGAGCGCGGCCCGCAGCGGCGTCGGCATGGACGTCACGATGTAGTCGGCGCGGGCCGCGACGGAGGCCCGGCGCACCTTCTGCTCCAGCTCCTCGACGGAGCCCAGGCCCGTCTCCGCGTACGCCGTCGCCTCGGCCTGCCGCAGCCGGTGCACGGCCTGCGACTGCGTCAGCCGGGCGATCCACGCGCGCATCTTGCCCTGCTTGGGGTCGTAGGCGTCGGGGTTCTCCCAGATGTAGCCGAAGACCTCGCGGGTGATCTGGTCGGCCGCGTCGTCGTCGTCGAGGACCCGGTGGGCGAGGCTGTGCACCAGCGAGGCGAACCGGTCGTACAGCTCGCCGAGCGCGGCGGCCTCACCGCGCGCGAGACGCTGCTGCATTCTGCGGTCCCAGCGCAGTGGTGTGTCCCTCGCCATCCGCCCCTCCGCCCCTCCGGCTCCCCTCCCGGCTGCCCGGTTCTCCTCCAAAGTAATGCGCCGTGCCGACAACGCACGTCCGTTTGCCGCAAGTGCGCCCTTGACGTGGATCCGGGTGGTAAGGAAAGCGCCATCCTTCGGCCGGGGGGTTTCGCCGGGTTACGGCGGGGCAGGCGGCGTCCGTGACGACGATCGAGGTCGACGAGGACGAGTACGGCTCCTGGACGCTGTTCCGCGTGCGGGGGGAACTGGACCTGATCACCTCCCCCCGGATACGTCGCCGCGTCCACGACGTGGTCGCGGGTGGCCGTCACGATCTGGTGCTCGACCTGTCCGCCGTCCGGTTCTGCGATTCCAGCGGCGTGGGCATGCTGATCGCGGCCCGCCGGCTGCTGCGGTCCTGCGGGGGCCGGCTCCGGCTGATCCTTCCCGAGGACCGGGAGGGGCACGTCGGCCGGGTGCTCGCCGCGCTCGGCGTCCGGCGCCTCTTCGAGGTGTACGAGAACGGGGCCGCGGCCCTGTCCGGAACGGATCCACTGCCCGTGGAGGTGCCCTCGCCCACCGGTCCCGGCGACGCCGACGCGGAAGCCGACCCGGCCGGTGTCACGAGGGCGGACATCATCACGACCGGCCTCACCGTCACGGGGCCGAGACCGGCCTCATCGTGACGGGCCTCACCGCGACGGGCCGAAGCGTTCCCTGAGCTTGTACTTGAGCACCTTCCGCAGCGTCTCGTTGCGGGGGAGCGCGTCCACCACCTCCAGCTGTTCCGGCAGCTTGTGGACGGAGAGGCCCGCCTCCCGCAGGAAGGCCGTCAGCGCGGGCAGGGTCAGCGGCGCGGCCCCCGGCGGCTGTTCGACGACCGCGCAGACGCGTTCGCCGCGCTCGGCGTCCGGGAGGCCTATGACGGCGGTGTCACCGACGTCCGGGTGCTCGTGGAGCAGGTCCTCGATCTCCTTGGCGGAGATGTTCTCCCCCTTGCGGATGATGATGTCCTTCACGCGGCCCGTGAGGACGAGGTGTCCGCTCGGGGTGAGGTGTCCGACGTCCCCGGTGACGAGGAAGCCGTCCTCGTCGAAGGCGGCGGCCGTCTGGGCCGGGTCGAGATAGCCCCGGCAGACGGCCTCGCCGCGCAGCCGGACCTCGCCGGTGCCGGTGATCCGGATCTCCATGCCGGCGGGCGGGCGGCCCTCGGTGGTCGCGAGGTTCTCGGGGGTGTCGTCGGGGTCGCCCATCGTGATCATGGGGACCTCCGTCATGCCGTACCCGTGGGTGAGCTGGCAGCCCAGCTCCTTCCGTACGGCGTGGTAGATCTCCGGCGGCTTCGGCGCCCCGCCGCCCGCGAGCAGCCGCAGGGTGGGGATGACGGGTTCGCCGGGGTGTTTGCGCTGCTCGGCGAGGAACATCGCGTAGAAGGCGGTGGAGCCGCCGGCCACGGTCACCCCGTGCCTGCGGTACTCGGCCAGGGCGTCCGGGAGCGCGAACTGTTCGAACATCACCGCCGGGAATCCGTAGAGCAGCAGCATCACCGTGTAGTCGGGTCCGGCGATGTGCGCGTACGGGAAGGCCATCGAGCCGACGTCGGCCTCGGTGAGCCGGAGCGCGTGGGCGAGGCAGGAGCCGCCGGCGAGGAGCGAGCGGTCGGTGTGCAGGACGCCCTTGGGGTCGGACGTGGTGCCCGAGGTCCAGTAGATCCAGCGGACGTCGGTGCCGGAGGAGGGCGGCGGGGGCAGGACGGCCGGGTCGCCGTCGGGGAGGGAACCGGGGCCGTACGCCTCGAAGACACCACGCGCGCCGAGCCGCCGGGCCATCTCCGCGTGGTCGAATCCGCGCCATTCTCCGGGGACGGCGAAGAACTCGGCCCTGGACTCGCGCAGCGCGAAGCCGACCTCCTTGTCCCGGTAGAAGGGGATCACGGGCGTCTGTACGGCTCCGATGCGGGCGAGCGCGAAGGAGAGCACCGCGGTCTCGATGCGGGTGGGCAGCTGCCAGGCGACGACGGTACCGGGGCGCACGCCCATGGCGTACAGGCCGGCGGCGCAGCGCTCGGCGCGCTCGCGGAGGCCGCCGAAGGTGAGGACGCGGTCCTCCTGGAGGAGGACGGGCCGGTCGGGGGTGAGGGCGGTGCGGCGCTCGACGAGCTCCCAGAGCGTGCGGGACTCGCCGAGCGTGTGTGCGGTCTCTTCCATCCCGTACTCCTCTTGGCTGACGCTCCGTCAGATCGTGCGGCGAGCGTAGAGGTCCGCCGCTTGTCGGTCCAGGGGTGCGGGGCTAGCCTGGTCCCGTCAGATCTGACGGGTCATCAGAAAATGGAGAACGCTCCATGACGGAACTGCCCCGCATCATCAGCGTCGACGACCACGTGATCGAGCCGGCCCACCTCTTCGAGACCTGGCTCCCGAAGAAGTACCGCGACCGCGGCCCCCGGCCCCTCACGGCCGGCATCGGCGCGCTCGCCTACGTCGCCGGCAAGTACCAGATCACGATGGACCCCGAAGGGCCGCCCACCGACTGGTGGATCTACGAGGACCTCAAGTTCCCGTACAAGCGCAACATCGCCGCCGTCGGCTTCGACCGCGACGACATGACCCTCGAAGGGATCACCAGGGCGGAGATGCGGCGCGGCTGCTGGGACCCGAAGGCGCGCCTCGCCGACATGGACCTCAACCACGTCGAGGCCTCCCTCTGCTTCCCCACCTTCCCCCGCTTCTGCGGCCAGACCTTCGCCGAGGCCCACGACAAGGAGGTCGCCCTCGCCTGCGTCCGCGCCTACAACGACTGGATGGTCGAGGAGTGGTGCGGCGACAGCGGCGGACGGCTGATCCCGCTCTGCATCATCCCCCTGTGGGACATCGGCCTCGCCGTGGCCGAGATCCGGCGGAACGCCGCCCGGGGCGTCAGGGCCGTCACCTTCTCCGAGATCCCCACCCACCTCGGGCTCCCCTCCATCCACTCCGGCTACTGGGACCCCTTCTTCGCCGTCTGCCAGGAGACCGGAACGGTGGTGAACATGCACATCGGCTCCAGCAGCCAGATGCCGGCCGCCTCCCCCGACGCCCCGCCCGCCGTCCAGGCCTCCCTCAGCTTCAACAACGCCATGGCCTCGATGATGGACTTCCTCTTCTCCGGCGTCCTCGTCAAGTTCCCGACGCTCAAGCTCGCCTACAGCGAGGGCCAGATGGGCTGGATCCCGTACGCCCTCGAGCGCGCCGACGACGTCTGGGAGGAACACCGGGCCTGGGGCGGCGTCCGCGACCTGATCCCCGAACCCCCCTCCACGTACTACTACCGACAGATCTTCTGCTGCTTCTTCCGCGACAAGCACGGCATCGCCTCGCTCGACGTGGTGGGGAGGGACAACGCCACCTTCGAGACCGACTACCCGCACGTCGACTCGACCTTCCCGCACACCAAGGAGGTCGCCCTCGACCACGTCCAGGGCCTCGACGACGAGACGGTCTACAAGCTCATGCGCGGCAACGCCATCCGCATGCTGGGCCTCGACCTCGACCGGCGCCTCGTCTGATGGACCTGTCCTGCACCGACGAGGAGGAGGAGTACCGCGCGAGGTTGCGGGAATGGCTCGCCGCGACCCTGCCCGGCCTCCCCGCCCGGCCCGACCCGCTCGACTGGCCCGCCCGCCGCGCGTACGACTGCGGCTGGCAGCGCCGCCTGTACGACGCCGGATACGCCGACACCCACTGGGACGCCTCCCCGACGCAACGGCTCATCTTCCTGGAGGAGACCGAACGCGCCGGCGCGCCCTACGTCGGCGCCAACTTCGTCGGACTCCTCCACGCGGGCCCCACCGTCGCCGCCGAAGGCACGGCGGAACAGCGCGCGCGCTGGCTGCCGCCGATCCTGCGCGGCGACGAGGTCTGGTGCCAGGGCTTCAGCGAACCCGACGCCGGCTCCGACCTGGCCTCGCTCAGGACCCGCGCGGTACGGGACGGCGACGCGTACGTCGTCAGCGGCCAGAAGATCTGGACCTCGCACGCCGAGGTCGCCGACTGGTGCGAACTCCTCGTACGGACCGACCCGGCGGCCCCCCGGCACCGGGGCATCAGCTGGCTCGCCATGCCGATGGACGCCCCCGGCGTCACCGTACGGCCGCTGCGCACCCTCGCGGGCTCGACGGAGTTCGCCGAACTCTTCCTCGACGAGGTGCGCGTACCCGTCGGGAACCGGGTCGGCGAGGAGAACGACGGCTGGCGGGTCACCATGGTCACCCTCTCCTTCGAACGCGGCACCGCCTTCGTCGGCGAGGTCGTCGCCTGCCGCCGCCTCCTCGGCGGACTCGCCCGTACCGCCCGCGCGAACGGCACCTGGGACGACCCCGTCCTGCGGCGGCGCCTCGGCAGGCTCTCCGCCGAGTTCCAGGCCCTCTGGCGGATCGTCCAGGCCAACGTCAGCGAGGCCCAGGCCACCGGCGGGGTCCCCGGCGCCGGCGGCTCCGTCTTCAAACTGCACTACTCGCACGCGCGTCAGGAGCTGTACGAGGCCGCCGCCGCCGTCCTCGGCCCCGACGCGCTCGACCTGGACCGCGACTGGACCCTCGACCGGCTCTCCTCGCTCTCGTACACGATCGCCGCCGGCACCTCCCAGATCCAGCGCGACATCGTCGCCGAGCGCATCCTCGGCCTCCCGAAGGGCCGGTGACCCCCGCCATGGACTTCCGACTCACCGAGGACCAGCGGGCCCTGCGCCGGGGCGTACGGGAACTGCTCGCGCGCCGCTTCGACCGGGACGCGCTGCGGGCCGCCGTCGCGTCCGGCCGGCTCGACCGGGACCTGTGGCGGGAGCTCGGCGCGGCCGGGTTCTTCGCGCTGCGGCTGCCCGAGAAGGAGGGCGGGGTGGGGCTCGGACTCCCGGAGGCGGCGCTCGTGTTCGAGGAGGCGGGGCGGGCGCTGCTGCCGGGACCGCTGGTGGCGACGCACCTGGCGGCGGGGTCCGTGCCGGGCGCGGCGGAGGGGGACGTGGTGGTGACCTCGGTGGACGAGGGGCTCGTCCCCTGGCTGGACGAGGCGGACGTGGTGCTGGGGGATGTGGAGGGAGCCGTACCGATGAGGTCGGTGGATCCGCTGACCCCGCTGCACCGGGTGCGGGGCCAGGGGGGCGCACCACTGCCGGCGGCCGTTCTGCTCACCGCCGCCGAGCAGGTGGGGAGCGCGGCGGCGACCACCGACGCGGCCGTCTCGTACGCGCGCGTGCGTGAGCAGTTCGGGCAGGCGATCGGGGGGTTCCAGGCCGTCAAGCACCTCTGCGCCGGGATGCTCGTCCGCACCGAACTCGCCCGCGCCGCCGTCCGCGCCGCCTCCCTCACCGCCGACCCCGTCGAGATCGCCGGGGCCAAACTGCTCGCCGACGAGGCCGCCACCGGCAACGCCCGCGACTGCCTCCAGGTGCACGGCGGCATGGGCTTCACCTGGGAGGCGGACGTCCACCTTCACCTCAAACGGGCCTGGGTGCGGGCGGAACTGCGGCTGCCCGCCGCGCGGGCCGAGGAGGCGGTGGCGGCCGCCCTGTGACCCGGTGGCACTGCGCGTCCACCGGGTCACGGAACGTCGATATCGGGTTGTGTCCTTCGGCGGGGTCGTCACGGCCCGGAGTCGGCCTCCGGCTCCGGTACGCTCCGTGGGATGCGAGTGCACGTTGCCCCGGATCGTCCCGGTGTCGCCCCCGAGGTGGCTCCGGCTCCGGGAATGCGCGCCGCTCGCGCCCCCAGGAGGCGCCCTGCGCGCTCCTGTTCGACTCCCCGCAGCGTGCGTCGCACAGTATGGACTACGCGTACTCCTTCGCGCTGGAATATGCCCGAAGCGCTTGTTGCGGTGACTGTACGTCAACCATGCTGTCTCGCAAGGAAATCACGTTCTGTCAGGGCGTCGATGGCTGTGAGGCGCGAGGCGATGTGTCCGCCGGTTCGGATGGTGTGAGCGGTGCAGGTGCTTCAGGTTCAGTTGGAGGTCGGGCCCGACCCGGCGGAGGTGGGGCGAGCCCGGAGGTGGGCCCGGTCGCGGATCGCCGGCTCGGGCATAGGGGACGACGAGTCGCTGGCCGAGACGCTGGTGCTGCTCATCTCCGAGCTCGTGACCAATGCCGTGGTGCACACCGGCTGCCCGGCCGTGCTGCGGATGCTGTTCGTGGCGGAGGGCGGGGTGCGGGTCGAGGTCGCCGACGCGAGCGACCGCCCGCCGCGGCCCCGGCACGCGGAGGGCGACGACACCAACGGGCGGGGCCTGGAGCTGGTGGACGGCCTCGCGGACCGGTGGGGCTGGCAGCCCGAGGGCGCGGGCAAGAGCATCTGGTGCGAGCTCGACCGGGCTCCGGCCGGTCCGGGACCGGTTTCGGAGGCCCCCGTGTCGCCCGGCCGGGTGCACTGTTGACGGTTCGTTCCGTTCTGTCCACCCTGGTGTGAGCGATGCGCGGCGAGGGGAGCCGAGGGCCGTGGGCCCTCGGCGTGCGGGTCGCGGCCGGGTGGCGGCGGTGGTGCCGCCGCCCATCGGCACCGGGTGCGGGGGTGAACAACGGTCACAGGATCGCGACCGGTGCCACCGGTGTGCCCGTGCCGCCGACGAAGGGCTCCGGCATCGCGGAGAGCAGGAACGCGTACCGCCCCTCTTGTGCACAGGCTGTGGACAGAGTTTCCAGATTCCAGTTCTGCCCCTGGAGCATCCCCATCTCGACCAGGTGGAGCGCGTGCACGGGCAGCCACAGGTCCTCGATCTCCGGCGGGAAGATCTCGAAGGTGAGGGTGTCGTTGGCGACGGCCGCGACGTCCCGGTCGTGGAACCACTCCGGCGTACGGACCGAGAGCCCCGGTGACGGGAAGGCGTACCCGTGCCGGTCCCCGGCCAGGTACGACCGCATCTGACCCGTCCGTACGAGCACGATGTCGCCGGACCCGACCGTCACCTCCCCGAAGTCCGCCGCCTCGTCCAGGTCCTCGGGGGTGACGGCGTGGTCGCCCGGCAACCGGTCCAGGCCCTTCGCGCCGGCGACGTCGAGCAGCACCCCACGGCCCACCAGGTGCCGGGCGGTGTGGATGCCGCTGAACTCGGAGCGGCCGTGCGGGGTGATGGAGGCGGCGGGCCGGCCGTTGTAGATGCGGCCCGAGTGGGAGACGTGGGTCAGGGCGTCCCAGTGGGTGCCGGCCTGGAGTCCCAGGGTCACGGCGTCGTCGCTGGTGGCGACCGTGCCGGGGCCGAAGAGCTCCTGGTTGACCTGGACCATGACGTGGAGCGGATTGACCCGGCCGGGGATCATGCCGGTCTGTACGCCGTCCTGTCTGAGGTCGACGGCGAGCGGGACGCGGTGGCCGGTGCGGACGGTGGCGACGGCGTTCCGCACGACCTCGTCCGTGACGAGGTTGAGGGTGCCGATCTCGTCGTCCTGGCCCCAGCGGCCCCAGTTGTTGACGCGCTTGGCGATCTCGTGGAATGCGGCGGGGAGAGACATCGGGGCCTCCGGGGTCTTGTTCTCCGGTATCTGACGGGCCGTAGAATCCTGACGACGAACGAATCTAACGGACCGTCAGAAAGTGACGGAAGGGGCCGGGCGTGGGGAACTTCTTGGCTGGCAAGGTCGTCGCCGTCACGGGCGCGGGACGGGGCATCGGCCGCGCCGTCGCCCTCGCGTGCGCGGCGGAAGGCGCGAAGGTCGTCGTCAACGACTACGGCGTGTCGATCGAGGGCGGCGAACCGACCTCCGAGATCGCCCTCTCCGTCGTGAAGGAGATCGAGGCGGCGGGCGGCACGGCCGTCGCCGTCGCCGACGACATATCGACGATGGCGGGCGGACAGCGGGTCGTCGACACCGCGCTCACGGAGTACGGGCGGATCGACGGGGTCGTGTGCGTGGCGGGCATCCTGCGCGAACGGATGCTCTTCAACATGTCGGAGGAGGAGTGGGACCCGGTCGTCGCCACCCACCTGAAGGGCACCTTCACCGTCTTCCGGGCGGCCTCGGCGGTCATGCGCAAGCAGGGCGCCGGCACCCTGATCGGCTTCACCAGCGGCAACCACCAGGGGTCCGTGGCCCAGGCCAACTACTCCGCCGCGAAGGGCGGGATCATCTCGCTCGTACGGTCGGCGGCGCTCGGCCTCCACAAGTACGGGGTCACGGCGAACGCGGTGGCGCCGGTGGCACGCACCCGCATGTCCGCGAACGTGCCCATGGAGCTCAAGGAGATCGGCGAACCCGAGGACGTGGCCGCGCTCGTCGTCTACCTGCTCTCCGAGAGGGCGAGGGAGGAGCGGATCACCGGCCAGGTCTACACGATCGCGGGTCCCAAGATCGCGGTCTGGGCGCAGCCGAGGGAACTGCGGGCGGGATACGCGGAGGGCGGCGCGTGGACCCCGGAACGGATCGCGGACTTCCTGCCGGGGACGGTGGGGGTGGACCCGATGCCGATGCTGGCGCGGCTCGAGGAGATGGCGAGGGCGGCGGCGGAGGGCTCGCGCCCCAACGCGGTCGCGCCGACGGGCAGTAAGGAGAACGGCTCATGAGGGGAGTGGTGTTCGACGGGAAGCAGGTCCAGGTCGTCGACGACCTGGAGGTACGGGACCCGGGACCCGGCGAGGTGCTCGTCGGGATCGCCGCCGCCGGCCTCTGCCACAGCGATCTGTCCGTCATCGACGGAACGATCCCGTTCCCGCCGCCCGTCGTCCTCGGGCACGAGGGGGCGGGGGTCGTCGAGGCCGTGGGTCCCGGCGTCACGCACGTCGTCCCGGGCGACCACGTCGCCCTCTCCACGCTCGCCAACTGCGGGGCCTGCGCGGACTGCGACCGGGGGCGGCCCACCATGTGCCGGAAGGCCATCGGGATGCCGGGGCAGCCGTTCTCACGGGGCGGGCGGCCGCTCTACCAGTTCGCGTCGAACTCGTCGTTCGCCGAACGGACCGTCGTCAAGGCGGTCCAGGCGGTGAAGATCCCCCAGGACATCCCGCTGACCTCGGCCGCCCTGATGGGCTGCGGTGTCCTCACCGGCGTCGGAGCCGTACTCAACCGGGCGAAGGTCGGCCGGGGAGAGACGGTCGTCGTCATCGGCACCGGCGGGATCGGGCTCAACGTCCTCCAGGGCGCGAGGATCGCGGGCGCGCCGACGATCGTCGCCGTGGACACGAACCCGGCGAAGGAGGCGGTGGCCCGGCAGTTCGGAGCGAGCCACTTCCTGACCTCCACCGACGGGATACGGGACATCCTGCGCACCGGCGCCGACCACGTCTTCGAGTGCGTCGGCCACACCGGACTCGTCCGCACCGCCATCGACCTCCTCGACCGGCACGGCCAGGCGATCCTGCTCGGCATGACAGCCCCGAAGGCGGAGGCGAGCTTCCTGCCCGCGGCGATGTTCCTGGACAAGTCGATCCTGGGCTGCCGCTACGGCTCCTCCCGCCCCCAGCACGACATCCCCCTCTACGCCGAGCTTTACCGCTCGGGCCGCCTCCTCCTCGACGAACTCGTCACCGCCACCTACCCGGTGGAGGAGTTCGCGCGGGCGGTGGAGGACGCCGAGCAGGGGAAGGTGGCGCGCGGGGTGCTCACTTTCTGAGCCGTACGAGGCGGTGGGGAGCCCCTGCGGAAACTCCTGAGGGACAGGACCACCGACAGGTTACGGTCGTGGCCATGTCCTACCGCGAGCTCGCCACCCGACCCGTCCTCGCCTGGTGTGCCGTCACCGCCGCCGGGCGGCTGCCCGTCGCCATGGCACCGCTCGCGCTCGTCTTCCTCGTGCGCGAGCGGCCCGGCGGGTACTCCCTCGGGGCCGTGCTGGCCGCCGCGTACGTCATCGGGGAGATCGTCGCCGCCCCGGTCCTCGGCCTCCGCATGAACGCCGAACGGGCCCGGCCGCAGCTCGCCGCCGGACTCGCCGTCGGTGCAGCCGGGTTCGCCGGGCTCGGGTTCGCGCCCGACGCGCACCCCGTCGCCCTCTCCGCCCTCGCGGTGCTCGCGGGCGCCGGTCCCGCGGCCGTGGCGGGCGGGCTGCGCGCGCTGCTCACGAGCATGGTTCCCGAGCGGGCCGTCACGCAGGCGATGAGCGTGGAGTCGATGCTGACCTTCGGCGTCTGGGCGGCCGCCCCCGCGCTCGCCACCGGCCTCGCGCTCGGCGCCGGCCCCGCCGTACCGCTGCTCCTCATGGCCGTCCTGACGGGGCTCTCCGTGGCCGGGATGTGGCTGCTGCCGGCCGGCTGGGCGGCCGAGCCGCCGGAGAAGGGGGTCTCCGCGCGGCGGGCGCTGCTGCGGGCCTGGCCCGTGTACGTCCTCGGGGCCGCCGGGCTCTCGCTGCTCGCGCTCGCCGAGCTGCTCCTGCCCGCCCTGCTCGAACAGCGCGGGATCGCCATCGGCTGGGCCGGTGTGCTGCTCGCCGGGTTCTCGATCGGCTCGGCGGCCGGCGCGTTCGTCTACGGCCTGCGGGGGCACTGGCCGGGCCCGCTGCTCGTGCAGTCCGTCGCCCTGGTGCTCGCCGTGACCGCGGGAGTCGCCCTCGTCGCCCTCCTGCCCTGGACCGCCGCCATCGGTGTCGTCCTGGTCGTCGCCGGACTCCTCCAGGCCCCTGCCGCGCTCACTCGCAACCTCGCCCTGCGCCGGCTCCTCCCGCCGTCCGCGCTCGCCGCCGGATACTCGGTCATGTACGCGGCCGTCGGAGCCGGTTACGCGGCGAGCGGCGCCCTCGCGGGCGGCCTGCTCAAGGTCGTGGCCCCGTCGACCGCGATCCTCTGCGGCGTCGCACTGACCGTGCTGCTCACGGCGGTCGGCGCGGTGGGGGAGCGGCGGCTGACCCGCCGGACCGGTGACGCTCAGGAGGAGGTCGCGCCCGTGGAGGAGCGGAAGGTGCGCCGGTAGGACGTCGGGGTCACCCCGATCGCGCTCATCAGGTGCGTCCGCAGCGACTGGGCCGTGCCGAAGCCCGCGTCCCGCGCGACCCGGTCGACGGGCAGGCCGGTGGACTCCAGGAGGTGCCGGGCGCGTTCGACGCGCTGCTGGGTGAGCCACTGGCCGGGGCTGACGCCGACCTCGTCACGGAAGCGGCGGGTGAACGTCCGGACGCTCATCGCCTCCTTCCCGGCCAGGTCCCGCAGCTGGATCGGCTCGTGGAGGTGGGCGAGCGCCCACGCCCGCGCGGTCGTCGTGGTGTGGGTGCCGGCCTCCGGCAGGGGCCGCTCGATGTACTGGGCCTGGCCGCCGTCCCGGTGCGGCGGTACGACGGTCCTGCGGGCGACGTCGTTGGCGACCGCCGTGCCGTGGTCGCGCCGCACGATGTGCAGGCACAGGTCGATCCCGGCGGCCACGCCCGCCGAGGTGAGGACGTCGCCGTCGTCGACGAACAGGACGTCGGCGTCGACCCGTACGCGCGGGAACAGGCGCTGGAAGTGCTCGGCCGAGGACCAGTGGGTGGTGGCCGGGCGCCCGTCGAGGAAACCGGCGGCGGCGAGCACGTACCCGCCGGTGCAGATCGAGACGAGCCGGGTCCCGGGCCGGATGTGGGCGAGCGCGGCCGCCAGCTCGTCGGTGAGCCTGCCCTCGTCGTAGACCGGGCCCAGTTCGTACGAGGCGGGCACGACGACCGTGTCGGCGGTGGCCAGGATCTCCGGGCCGTGCTCGACGTGCACGGAGAAGTCGGCGTCGGTCGGGACGGGCCCGGCGACCGGGGCGCAGGTGACGATCTCGTAGAGCAGCCGGCCCTCGGGGTCCCGGGCGCGGCCGAAGATGCGGTGCGGGATGCCCAGCTCGAAGGGGAGGAGGCCGGGCAGCGCGAGGACGGCGACGCGGTGGGGGGTGGGCACGGGCGGTGCTCCCTTCGAAAATCACTGGTGGTCCAGACCACTTGGGTGATAGGTCAGCTGTCCGTGACGGACGACACGTACAAGTCTGAGGCCCCCGACCGGATTCCCGCCCCGGTGGGGCCGCCCGCCGAGCCGCCCACCGGGTCACCCGTCGAGTCACCGGCCGAGTCGCCCGCCGAGTCGCCCGCACTCTGGAACCGTAACTTCCGGCTCTTCTTCGTCGCCCGGGGCGTCGCCGTCTTCGGCGAGGGCATGGTCCCGGTCGCCTTCGCCGCCGGACTCCTCGGCGCCGGCCACCCCGGCTCCACCGTCGGCTACGCGCTCGGCGGCTGGACGGCCGCCTTCGCGCTCTTCGTCCTCTTCGGCGGCGTCCTCGCCGACCGGTTCACCGCCCGCCGCATGATGATCCTCGCCGACCTCCTGCGCCTGCCCGGAGCCGCCGTACTCGCCGTCTCCTTCACGCTCGGCAGCCCACCGCTGTGGGCGGTGTACGTCCTCTCCGTCGCCGCCGGCACCGGCGCCGCCCTCTTCCAGCCGGGTGTCGCCTCCACCATCCCGCGCATCGCCCCCGACGTGCAGCGCGCCAACGCCGTCCTCCGGGTCGTCGAAGCCCTCATGACCATGGCGGGCCCGGCCGCCGCCGGCCTCCTCGTCGCCGTGTGGGACGCGGGCGCCGCCTTCGCCGTCAACGGCGCCACCTTCGCCGTCAGCGCCCTCTGCCTCGCCCGCATGCGCATCCCGCCCCTCCCGTCCGACACCCTGCGGCGCGACTCCCTCGGCGCCGAACTGATCGGCGGCTGGCGGGAGTTCAGGGCCCGGAGCTGGCTCTGGGGCGTCATCGCCATCTGGACGGTGTACGGGCTGACCGTCGCCGGACCCATGGTGCCGCTCACCGCGAGCCTGGTCACCGACGACCACGGCTCGGCCGCGTACGGCGTGCTCATGGCCGTCAACGGCGCCGGCAGCGCCGTCGGCGGCCTCCTCGCGCTCCGGCTGCGCCCGCGCGCGCCCCTCGCGGCGGGCGCGGTGGCGCTCCTCGGCCTCCCCGTGAACCTCGCCCTGCTCGGCCTCGGCGCGCCGGTGACCCTGCTCGGCGCCGGCCAGTTCGTCGGCGGGGCGGCCTTCGCCTTCTGGCTGGTGATGTGGTCGACCGCCGTGCAGACCCACGTACCGCAGGAGGCGCTGAACCGGATGCACGCGTACGACGTGGCCGGCTCGCTCCTGATGATGGGGGTCGGCCGGACCCTGTCGGGGCCGGTGGCGGCGGTGGTCGGCGCGGAGGAGGTGCTGCTCGCGGGGGCGGGGATCGCGGTGCTCGTGGTGGGCGCGCTGCTCGCGGTGCGCCCGATCAGGACGCTGCCCCGGGTGTAGGCCACCGCTGCCCCGGGTGTAGGCCACCGATGTCCCGATCCTTTGCAAACCTGTCATTCGGGCCAATGGCCGGGAGGCGGCGGAGACGGGAGGCTCGGTGGCATGGCCCAGACAACCGAGACCCCCGCCGGACCGCCCCTCCTCCGCACTCCTCGCACCCCCCGCATCCACCGCGCGTGGTTCGTCGCGGCGGTCACCTTCGTCACGATCATCGGCGCCGCGGCCTTCGCCTCCCTGCCGGGCCTGCTGATCGAGCCGCTGCACGAGGAGTTCGCGTGGTGATGCTTGGGGGAACCATCGGCAAGAGCGGCTGATCAGACCGGTGAACTCCTGCACCACCCTGGACGGCGCTGCCCCTCCCCTTGCCGAACAGTCCGGATCCGGCCCCCTTGACCAGCGCTGTCCGGCAGAGTGAAGGTCGTGCAACCAGGCGCAACGCGCTCGACAGGGAGGGACACCATGGCCTTACGGTTCGTCGGTAAAGATCCCGAGTCCGGAGATCACGGATCACCCGCTGTGTGGGTGGACCAGGAGTCGAAGGATCTTGTGATCCAGGGGTGGACGGCAGACGAGCGGACCACGGGCGAGAGCTCGCAGGATGTGCCGATCCCCGGGCATGAGTCGGTGATCAGGGTTCCGAAGCGGATGATCCCGCTTCTCAGGGAGGCGCTCCGTGTCGCAGAGTCTGACTGACTTCTCTGACCTCATCAGGTCAGTGCAGGAGTCAGCCGTGCATCTTGAGATGCGCGACACGTACGGCGTTGAGAACGAGATCGAAGGCTTCGCGGCGTGGAAGCAAGGGCGCCGGCTCGACCCGGAGGACCGGGGTTCGTGGTGGCGTCCGTGGCTCGACCTCGTTCAGGAGGTCACGGCCAAGGGTGTTGTCATCCGACGTGCCCGCATCGTCTCGGAGCCCGTCAGTGATTACATCGCCTTCGAGCACTCGGGCACCTTCACGAACGTGGCTGCTGGGGAGCAGATCCGTTGGCTGCCCCGTCGCCACGCCTCGGACCTTGCCCTGCCGGGCAACGACTTCTGGTTGTTCGACGGCCGCCTTGTCCAGTTCAACGTCTTCGATGGAGTCGGCCGGTGGGTCCACACTGACCAGACGGAAGACCCTGCCGCCGTTGGGCTGTGCGCGTCGGCGTTCGAAGCGGTGTGGGATCGAGCCATCCCGCACGAGAAGTACACCGTCTGATTCCTGACCGGTCAGCTCATGCCTTCCTCTCCACTCTCCAGCGCCCAAGCGGCGCGAGCCGCTGTGGCTGCCCGCTTGCAGGGCCTCATGCAAGACGCTGGCCTGACAGGGCATGAGCTGGCCGCTCGGTGTGGTTGGCACAAGTCGAAGTCGTCCCGTATCGCGCGGGGCAAGACGCCGCCCTCGGATGCTGACATCCGTGCATGGTGCGCTGCCTGCGGGGCTGACGATCACGCGGCTGATCTGATCGCTGCGTCCCGAAACGCCGAGTCGATGTACGTCGAGTGGCGGCAGATCCATCGCGATGGGATGCGCCGGGTTCATGAGCAGACTGTCCCGCTGTACCAGCGGACCCGCTCGTTTCGCGTGTACGCCTCGAACGTCATGCCGGGGATACTCCAGACCCCCGGCTACGCGACAGGGCTTCTGCGATCCATCACAGCCTTCCAAGGAACCCCGGACGACGTGGCCGAAGCCGTGCAGGCTCGGGCCCAACGGTCCCGTGTGATCCGGGAGGGGGATCATCGGTTCGCCCTGGTGCTCGAAGAGACTGTTCTCTACTACAGGGTGAGCGACGATGCCGCGATGGCGGCCCAGCTTGAACACGTGCTCTCCGTGATGGGACAACCGAACGTATCCCTCGGCATCATCCCCGCACGGGCCCGCCGTACCGTCTGGCCGCTCGAAGCCTTCTACGCTTTCGACGATCAACAGGTGGCGGTGGAGACCCTCACCGCAGAGATCAACCTGACCACGCCCGGCGAGATCCGTACCTACCTTCGGGCCTTCTCCGAGCTGTCCCGGTCCGCCGTGCGCGGAGCCGAAGCCCGAGCGCTGATCACGAAGGCGCTCGCCGCCCTCGGGTGAATCCGTGCAACCGTGTGCAACAGCGTGGACCCCTCACAACCCCGCTCCCTACGGTCTGTTCATCGACCTCGGAAGCGACAGGGAGGGCGCGACGATGACGAGGACAGAACCCACACGGTGGCAGGAAGCGCCGGTAGAGCTGCCGATTAGGGAGGAGCGCCCTGCGCCCCGTCCGGTGCCTGGATGCCCCGAGTGCGCGCGACTCGGTCAGCTTCGAAAGGCTGCCGGGATGGAGGGCGACGGCACGACGGTCGTCGACTGCAACATCCTGCTTCGGATGCACGGGACCGGCCACTGATGGACATGCAGACGTGGCGAGATGCCTGGTCGCAGGCAACGGACGCGACGGAATCCATACGCGCGACACTCGCCGCGCTCGGCGTTCCCGAGTCCGCGTGGAGCAGCGTCCGGCCCATGGTGACGCACACCGGTAAGGCGTACGTCCACCTCGGGATGATCCGCGCTGATGCGGTCGAGCAGATCGCAGAGGTGCTGCGGGTTCCCTCGGCTCCTTGAGCCGCTCACAGAATCCTGTCACCGCTGCCCTCCCGGCGAGAGGCAGGTAGTCCCCCGATCGACAGGCCGTAGAGCAGAGACAGGACGTGTCTCGTCTGAGTTGACGTGCCCAGGCTCCGGCCCGGTCCGCCCCTTGACTGGGGTGCCGCCCTGGGCGGTGAGGGCATCGCTCCGGACTCAGGGAAGCCGGGGCATCCACTCGAAGACTTCCGTCCGCTACGGGCGGGGGACGGCCCTGTCTGGGCCGTCAGCAGATCAGGAAGGGCACGACGATGACCGACCTGTACGAACTTCCCATCGAGGGAGCCGAGTTCTCGAAGGCGTGCGGCGGCAGTACCCACCCGGACGGCGAGGCGTGCGTGACCCTCGCGAAGATCGGGCCGGACGCGTGGGCCATGGGCGACAGCAAGCGCCCGGGCGCCGAGCCGCTGCGCTTCACCACGGCCGAGCTGGACGCGGCGGGTATCGACCCCGCGCGCTTCGACCTCTCCGCCTGATCCACGGCACCACCTGAACTGACGGCCCCGCCCTCACGCCGACGGGCGGGGCCGTCGTCATCCCTCGGAACGGAGCAACGGTGCACCACCACGGTTACGCATGGGTGGGGGAGAAGAAGACGTTCGACAGGGAGAGCGTCCGCAGACCGGCCGGACAGGCCCCGACCGGGAGCAGCGAGAAGGAGGTACTCGACCGGTACCGAGAAGCCGTGGCCGTGTTCCCGACGACCGACGTGCCCCCGATCCAGACGGCGCACTGGCTGATGAAACCGCCCTCGATGATCCGAGGGACATGGGAGGAACCCAAGGAGGCCGGCGAGTGGTTGGGCCTTCAGCTCGCAGAGTTCGCACCCCGCTTCGCCTCTGAGCAGGATCGGGAAGTGACCAGACTGGTTCTCCTGGTGAAGGGTGCAGTCGAGCGGCTGACATGGGGAGGAGACGTGTCCCTCGGCCACTACCTGAAGGGCACTGTCTTCCACTCCCTCGCCCTCGTGACGTGCTCGCCGAACCGCGCTGCTCCCGACTTGCCCTGCCCCGTCCAGCAGGCCCGCGCATGACAGCGGCCCCCGACGTAATGCCAGGGGCCTGTCTGCGTCCGTGTGCGCCTGCCTCAGGCGCTCTCTCCCAGGTGCCGGTACAACGTGGCACGACCGATTCCCAGGGCCTTGGCGATGGCTGTGACGCTCTCTCCCTTGGCGTACCGGGCACGGGCTACGGCAAGCCTGTCGTCGTCCACGACGGACGGACGCCCACCGACGTTGCCCTTGCGGGCCGCAGCTTCCAACCCTTCCAACGTCTTCTCCCGGATGCCTTCCCGCTCCACCTCTGCACTGACGGCGAGGACGGCGAACACGATGGCACCTGCCCCGTTCGGGTCGTACACACCCTGAAGGGGGCCGGACAGGAGTTCCAGTTGGATGCCGTCCGCCTGAAGGGCGGAAGACAGCGTCATCAGCTCTGACGCGCTGCGGGCGAGACGCTTCATCTCGACCACGGTCAGGATGACCGGCTGATTCGGTGCGGCTGCCTTGATCTCCCGTGCCAGGGTGAGCGCCTTCTCAAGCTCCGGCCGCTCCTTCACGCGGGTGCTGATCTTCTCCGAGAACACGCGGGTGCAGTCGGCACGGGCAAGCATGTCCAACTGGGACTGAAGTTCCTGTCCAACGGTTGAGCAACGGGCGTAGCCCAGCCGGATCGCTGCGCCCGGTATCGCGTCGGACACCTGTGTGACAGGAGCACCCTGTGTCCACGCCTTGCCAGGGTTGCGGTCGGCCGGAGTCTTCACGGTCAGTTCCGCCTTGAGCGCGGGCACCAGGGCGAAGCGGCCCGTGTGGTAGTTCGCCGCCACCTTGCCCGTGGTCGTACGGCAGGGGCTACCGGCGGGGGCATCGCACTTCGGGCAGGCGTGACGTTCGACCTGTGCGGCCGGGGTGTTCGTGGTCATGACGAGACCGTCTCACAAACGTGTCCCGAAAGCCAGTGGTGAGAGTGATGTTTCGGGACGGGTTACGAGACATCCGAGCGTGGGCGAAACGGACACGACCCGAGCCTGGCCCGTCCGTCCCGAAAACGAAGGTTTACGAGACGGCCTACGCGGGCGAGAGAGACACGAGCATCGGACCGGCCGCCTTGCTCCATGCCGCGCCTCGCGAGATGGCTGCCTGTCCCTCGGTGCGTACAGCCTCGACCACGGGGGCGAGGAACGTGGACCGCCAGTGCTGCGCCGTCTCGGCTGTCATGCCGCTGTCCTCGACCACGGCCGTGAGCCTGGCTTGGAGTACAGCCGCGCCCTCTTGGGTGTCGGCCCCGGTCCACTCGTCTGCGTGCTCGCCTATCAGTGCCCAAGACATCTTGATCATGCCGGGCATCGTAGGGCGACGGCGGTGGGATGCGAAGGCCCAAGGGGTGGGGGTATGACCCCCGAAGGGGGCCTTGCCCGACCGCCTTGTCTTAGCAGCTCTGATTCCGCCACGGTTTCAGGGGCGACGAGGCGCCCTCGCCTACCCGTAGGCGTCGCGCATCTATGCAGGTCAGCGGCGACAAGAGGGTCCTATAGCGGTTCGCCGGCGCTGTGCAGGAATGAAGCATTCTCGTTAGGTCATCGACCGAAGTGAACCTGCCAGCGATGACGGACGCTACGGCCCCACGTCTCCTTGGCAGCCCGCATCAGAGCGTCGACGACCTGCTGGTCCGTCACCCCGTAGAGCGCGCACATGTCACGCACATCGCGTGGGTTGGCGGCGCGATGGCCGTTCTCCAGGTTGCTGATCTTGCTCTGAGACACCAACAGTCGTTCTGCTGCTTGCGTGGCGGTCAGGCCGCTCGCCTCTCGGAGTCGGCGGAGTTCGGCCCCCGGGTGCCGTCCACTGGCAGAGGTATCGGTGTTCGCCGCCACTGGTCGTGCGCCTCCGGCTCCCAGGGCTCCAGTCGGCAGCCCGCCATGATCAGGTGAACGATTCTGCATCGCATCTGTCGAGGCCAACAGCACCGTTTGCCGGACTTCACCTATCTGGCTCCTTCGTGTGCTCCCGAGGTGACCCGGTGGCCTTGCCGCTGGCAGTAAGGAGTCTTCGCGAAGGGGCGGCCTCCGGCCGCACAGCCGCTTGCCGTCTTCATGCTGTCCGCCCTTCGGGCGGCACTGCTCCTTCGCCGCTGGAAGGCTTCGGGCTTGGCAGTTCTTCAGCGGCCTGCGTGCTGGTCGGCCGAAGGCCGCCAGTGTCAGAGGACTGACGTACTTACGTAAGTAGAAGGAGGAGCGAGGCTTGCCGAGCGGAGCGAGGTAGCTGGTGGTGGTGACACTTCCTATAAGGGGGCAGCATCACCACCACCACGACTCACGCTGTGTCGGCAGGCTTCCTCACCCAGCGCCCGCCTTCACGTACGAGGGCGTCGCTGAGCTTGGGCCGTACCGTCTCCCACTTCCTTCCGACGAGGGGCGCGTATCGTAGTGCGAGCGCCTTGTACGTCGTCTCCTCCGGCTGCTCCTCCACCACGCGGGCAACGAGGTCTTCGTCCCAAGGCTTCGCCTTCGGCAGGCTGACGACCTTCAGTCCGGGCTCTGTCCGCTCCCAGACGGGCACCTCTCCGTGCTCGCCGGCACGGCGCACGGTGACGCTCAGGTCCAGGTCTTCCCTGGCCCGGTTGCTCGCGGTCTGAATCCTCTTGCCGTGCTTGCCGGAGTTCCGCAGCGCGATCAGCCCACGAGCGCCCGCAGCGATGGCCCGTCCGCCGATCGGGGAAGACGAGACGCTCATCCCTTCCCCTGTCCCCTTGGGCGTGTGGGTGACCAGGAGGGTGGGGATGCCCGCCTCGCTGATCGGGCGAAGGCTGCGCATGATCCGCTGTGCCGTGACGGGTGACGAGATGTCCTCGCCGGGGGCGAGTGCGCCGATGATGTTGTCCAGGACGAACAGTCCCGGCTTGATGTCCGCCAGGTCTGCGGCGATGCCTGCCCAGTAACCGGAGTCGCCGGGGTCCTCGACGGGGAAGATGGTCACCGCGTCGTCGGGCACGGCATCCTGTAGCCGCTCCTTCAGTTCCTCGGGTGCGCCGTCGTCGGTCACGCCGAACACGATGTGATCCAGCTTGCGGAGTACGGGTTGCCCGAGGAACGTCGGCTCACCGTTGAGCAAGGCGATGCCCATGCCCGCGCTGAGCAAGGTCTTACCGGCCTTCGGCTCCCCGGACAGGATGGTGGTCCGGGTGGTGAGGAGATCACCGATGAGGAACGCATCCTCGTAGGGGACGCGCTCGATCTGGTGGAGCTGTCGCCCCATGTCCTTGATGGCACCCAAGGGGTTGCCTACCTCCCTGCTTCCTGTGTGGCGCAGCGTGCGCCGATGACCCCCGCCGGATGGCGGGCGCATGTGCCTCCCTTTCTTCGCGGGGGTGGACCAGCCACGGATGGGCGGTCTCTTCACAGGAGCGCCCGAGGCTTGGCCTCGGACTCGGTCTCGTGCAGTCGGGGGCGACGGCGGCGACCTGGCCCGGCATCGTACAACATGCCGAGACGGGAGAGGCTTCCTGGTCAGGGCCCTCGCCTGCCCGCTTGGCGTAAGACGGGACGACAAAGCCCCGCCCTCGGGTGAGAGCGGGGCTGAGTCGAGCGGGCAGGCTACGCGTCGGATTCGTCGTCAGCGGTGTGGTTCCAGTCCACGGACATGTAGTCGTCCACGGTCATCTTCGCCGCCTTCTTGAAGCCGTTGGGGTGCATCGTGATCGTGGTGACGAACTTGACCCACGCGCGCCGGACGGGGAGCGGAGTGTTCGGCCAGTCCTGAATCAGGCCAGCGATGCCGGACACGGGATCGATCGGGGGCAGGCCGGTGACACCGGACAGCTTCTCGTCGATCTCGTCCAGCCTGGCGCGGATCGCCTGGGTACCAGCCGTCATCTGCGACAGGGTGATGGACCCCGAGGCGTAGGCCACAGCCAACCCGTCGAGCCGTTCCCGCAAGGTCTGCGCTTCCTGGTGAAGGTGGGCCGAGTCGTCTCCCTGCTCCTGTCGAGCGGCGAGGACCCAGGGCAGGAAGTCGGGGAAGACGATCCGCGCCAGGACGGCGTTACCGGCTCGCTTGTCGGCCAGCTCGCGGGGTACGCGGACGTGCTTCTGTCCGCAGCGGTAGACCGGGGTCCCTCGGTACATGCCGCCTCGCACGGTCTCCCCGCAACGCCCGCATGTAGCCAGTCCGGCGAGCAGGGTCTGAGGGGCCGAGCCGGTACGTGCACCACCCGTGAACCGCTTGGGGTTCGTCAGTGCCGACACGAGGGCGTAGTGAGTCGCCTCGTCCAGTATCGCGGGCCACTGACCCTCGCCCACCACTTCGCCCAGGTAGGTGGCCTGAGCGATGTACCGAGGGGAGATGAGCACCTTCTTCACTCCGCCTACGCCCCACCCCTTCGCCTCGCCCTTCGCCTTGCCGGACGACGAGCGCGGGGCGAGCAGGCCGAGCCCCGTCCAGTAGCGAGCGACGGCCGCCAGGGTCTCGCCCTGAAGAACCATCTCGGCACCCTTGCGGATCGCGTCCGCCTCGTCCTCGACCACGGTCAAGTAGTCATCGGCGTAGCCGAAGGGACGGATACCCGCCTTGTGCGGGGTGCCGTTCTTCGCTGCCTGGAGGTTCGACGCCTTCTGTCGTAGCGCCTTCTGCTCCCCCTCGTACTCGGCCCACGCCGTAACCGTCTTGGCCGTGGCACGACCAGCCGGGGTCGAAAGGTCAAGGTGTCCGGCGTGGATGGCGTGGACGTTGACCGCGAGTGCGATCACTCGCAACAGGTCTTCCGTCCTGCGCACCAGTCGGTCGGTGTGCCAACAGAGGATCGCGTCCGGCTTGGACGCCAGCAGCCGCTCGAACCCCGGCCTCACCTTGCCCGAGGTGGCGCTGATGTCGTTGTCCGAGATGACTTCTCGTACGCTCCAGCCACGGGCTGCGGCAAACGCCCGACACTCGTCCTCCTGGCGCTGAACGCCCAACTCGTCGCCGTGCTGATCGAGGCTGAGTCGTACGTAGATGGTGACATCCATCTGTCCCGCCCCCCTTGCTCTTACTCGCGGACTGATGTGCCCCAAAGTTTTACCACGGGTTCGGCTGGTCACGGGGCACCATCGGCTTCGCCGTCTCGGTGAACCTGGCCCTCTACGGCCTGACGGCCCCCTTCGCCGCCGCCCTCATGGACCGCTTCGGCATCCGCCGGATCGTCGCCGTCGCCCTGACGGTCATCGCCCTCGGCTCGCTCCTCACCGTGTGGATGACGGCCGCCTGGCAGCTGATCCTCTACTGGGGCGTCCTCGTCGGCCTCGGCAGCGGCTCCATGGCCCTCGCCTTCGCCGCGACCGTCACCAACCGCTGGTTCGTCGCCCGCCGGGGTCTGGTGACCGGCATCCTCACCGCGGCCGGCGCCTCGGGCCAGCTGGTCTTCCTCCCGCTCCTCGCCTACCTGATCAAGCACCACGACTGGCGCCCGGCGGCCGTCACCGTCGCGCTCGCTGCCCTCACGGTCGTCCCCTTCGTGTGGCTGCTGCTCCGCGACCACCCGGCGGACGCCGGACTCGCCCCGTACGGCGGGGAGTACGCCGACAAGCCCGCCCCCGTCCCGGGCGCGGCCCGCCGCGCGGTCACCGTCCTGTTCAAGGCGGCCCGCACGGGGCCCTTCTGGCTGCTCGCGGGCACCTTCGCGATCTGCGGCGCGTCCACGAACGGCCTGGTGAAGACCCACTTCGTACCGGCGGCCCACGACCACGGGATGCCGGTGACGGCGGCGGCCGGACTCCTCGCGGTGATCGGCGTGTTCGACGTCGTCGGCACGATCGCCTCGGGCTGGTTCACGGACCGCTTCGAGGCCCGCCGCCTGCTCGCCGTCTACTACGCGCTCCGCGGGATCTCCCTCCTCTTCCTGCCGATGCTGCTGGCCCCCTCGGTCCACCCCCCGATGCTGTTCTTCATCGTCTTCTACGGCCTGGACTGGGTGGCCACCGTCCCGCCCACGATCGCCCTGTGCCGCGAGCACTACGGCGAGGACTCGGCGATCGTCTTCGGCTGGGTCCTCGCCTCCCACCAGATCGGCGCGGCGGTCGTCGCCTTCGCGGGCGGGGTGGCCCGCGACGTCTTCGGCACGTACGACGTCGTCTGGTACGCCTCGGGCGCGCTGTGCGCGGCGGCGGCCCTGATGGCCCTGGTCATCCGCCGCCCCCGGACGGAGCCGCCGTCCCTGGCGGGAGCATGATGATCGCCAGGGGGTGATCGCACGTGAGCGGTCCGGGCATGGGGCGCACGCACGCCCGGATGCTGAGGGTCTCGACACCGGCGCTGTGCCTGGAGGCCGGGGCGGGCCTGGCGGTGCTGATGACGGTGGGCCTGTCCATGGAGCCGGGGCCCGGGGAGGACACCGCCGGAGGCGGCATTTACCTGCTGGCGCTTCCGTTCGTCGCGGTGTTCGGCGTACTGGCGGCGTTCGCGGTGTCCGCGGTGCTGGTCCTGCCCGTGGTGCTGATGGGCGAGGACCTGGGCCGCACATTCGGCGGCCGCCCGGTCTGGTGGCAGCTGGGCCTGTCGGCCCTCGCCGGAGCCCTCCTGGCGCCGCTCGCCGGCGTGTGGGGGTGGCTCGCGGGCTGGGCGACCCTGGCCGGGGCGGCGCTGCTCACCCGCCCGGCGAGGCAGGGCTCCTTCGTCTCCCTGCTCCTGTGGGGCTCGCTCGCCGTGGTGAGCGTCTTCATGGCGGGCGGGATCGTCCTGTACGCAAAGGGCTGACGCCCCGCTCGTACGGCGCCGGAGCGGCCGTACCCGCCCCTACCCGCTGAACCGCCCGAACCGCCCCCGGTGGAACAGCAGCGGCTCACCGCCGTCCTCCGTCGCGCCGAGCGACTCCACCCGGCCCACCACGATCAGGTGGTCGCCGCCCGTGTGGACGGTGGTGATCGCGCAGTCGATCCAGGCGGGGGCGCCGGGCAGCCGGGGCGAGCCGGTGGCCGGGGACGGGGTCCACTCCACGCCCGCGAACTTGTCGGCGCCGCTCACCGCGAACGTCCGGCACAGTCCGCCCTGGCCGGCGCCGAGGACGTTGACGCAGAAGGTCCCGGCCGCCGCGATCCGGGGCCAGGTCGTCGACGTGCGGGCGACCATGAAGGCGACCAGGGGCGGGTCGAGGGAGAGCGAGGCGAAGGACTGGCAGGCGAAGCCCGTCGGGCCCTCGGTGTCGAGGGCCGTCACGATCGTGACCCCGCTCGCGAAGTGGCCGAGGACGCGGCGGAAGTCGGCCGGATCGACGGGTGGCCGTTCGTCCTCCCGTACCGCGCGCAGTGCCGGCCGTGGCAGTGGTTCCACGGCCGTCGGCGAACCGGCCGCTCTCAGGTGTCGGACGGCGGTGGCCGCCATCCCCGCGTGTCCCATCACATCGCCCATTGAACCTGACGATGCGTCAGATGAGTACCCTCAAGACCCCTCGGAACGCGGCCTGTCGGGAGGGAGGTGGCCGGGGGCGTCCCAGGGCAGGTGGTTGCCGGGGCGCTGTTTCGGGGTGCGGCGGGCTCTCCAGGCATTGACGAACAGCTGTTCCTGGTCGGAGAGGCGGTCGTACGCTTCGGGGGGCAGGTCGTCCTCGTACCACGCGGTGCCGGGCAGCTCGGAGGCTTCCGTGCGTCGTGGGCCCGCGGGCAGGGCGACCAGAGCCAGCCTCGGCGGCAGCAGCTGGGTGACCGGACCGAGCGCGCGCAGCGCGACGACCACGGTCTCCCAGTCACCGTCCTCGACCAGCACGAGCACCTCGCGCTTCTCGTCCATACCGTCCTGCTCCATCCGGTTCGTCGGGAGACTTCGCGGTCTCGGCCCCGGAGGCCGTCGCGGTGGGGCCGTCCGCGGGCTCGACGCGGGGCCGGGCCCGCGGACGATCGTCACGTGCGGTGGGACCGGACGTGATCAGAGGCGCCACTGCTGGTTGTCGCCGCCCCACCAGTCCCACTGGATGAGCTGCGCGCCGTTGTCCAGGGAGATGCCCGAGACGTCGACGACCTTGCCACTGTGCTTCGCCGTCAGCTTGAAGTAGCCGTTCTCGACGGGTTCCATCCGGAACCGCTGGTTGTCGCCGCCCCACCAGTCCCACTGGATGAGCCGGGCACCGTTGTCCATCGACGCGCCCTCGACGTCCAGCACCTTGCCGCTGTGCTTCGCGATGACGCGCACGTAGCCGTCACCGACCGGTTCCAGCCGCCAGTTCTGGTTGTCGCCGCCCCAGTAGTCCCACTGGATGACGGCTGCGCCGCTCGCCGTGTCGATGCCGGCCACGTCCATCGCCCTGCCGCTGTGCTTGGCGAAGAACGGCTGGAACTGGCACTGCCAGCGCTGGTTGTCGCCGCCCCAGTAGTCCCACTGGATGATCCGGGCGCCGTTGTCCTTGGAGACGCCCTCGACGTCGAGCACCTTGCCGCTGTGCTTCGCCACCAGCACGTGGACTCCGTCGGCGATCGTGTCGAAGCGCCAGCGCTGGTTGTCGCCGCCCCACCAGTCCCACTGGATCAGGGGTGCGCCGTTGTCCGGCGAGACGCCCGAGACGTCCAGTACCTTGCCGCTGTGCTGGGCGACCGCCCGGACGTATCCGTCGCCGACCGCTTCCAGCCGCCAGCGCTGGTTGTTGCCGCCCCAGTAGTCCCACTGGATGACCTGCGCGCCGTTGTCCGGCGAGACGCCCGAGACGTCCAGCGACTTGCCGCTGTGCCGGGCGAAGAGCGGGGTCACCACCGACCAGCCGAAGTGGCTCGCCGTGTAGTCGCAGAAGCTGAAGTCGTTCTCCTTCATCAGGCAGGCCGATCCGCCGGCCGGAGCGCAGTTGCCGCAGTTGCCGTTGTTGACGCCGAAACGGCCCCACCGTCCGCCGCAGTCGCACCCGCTGCTGGCGTACTCGTCCGGGCAGCCGAAGATGTGCCCGGTCTCGTGCGCGAAGACCCGGTCGATGTTGTCGGGGCCCCACCCGTCGTTGTTGTAGTCCATCACCACGCGGGGCCCGCCGATGCTGGCGTACGCGAAGTGACCGATGGGGTACTTGGTGAAGAAGCCGCAGTACGTCCACCGGGTGCCCAGTCTGCTCCGGATGGCCTCGACGTAGGACAGGACGCCGTTCCAGTCGGCGCTGTAGCCGAGCGCGCCCATGGCGGGGTCCCGCCAGACGGCCTCCAGGTCGGTCGCCGAGGGGTCGGGCTGGGTCGACAGCGAGACGGTCTGGATGTCGTAGGTGAAGCTGACGCCGGCGAGGGGATTGGCGCTCGCCAGCCACCCGAGCCCGTTCTGAACCTCCGCGACGACCTTCGTCCGCTCGTCGTCGGTGAACTGCAGTGCGGCGGTGGGCCCCTGGACGATGATGATCCCGACCGCGACGCTGCCTTCGAGGTAGGCGCTCGTCGGCGGGGCGAACGCCGCCGCCCCGGGGTGCGTGGCCGCGGTGGGGGTGGGGACGACGGTGGTGCAGCCGGGCATGTCCCAGCGCTCACCGGCCCTCGGTCGGTCGGTCTTGGCGGCGATGAAGCCCTCCGACTGCCGCAGGCGGAGTGCTTCGAGCCCGAGACGCTCGATGTCCTTCAGACCGTTCCTGCTGTCCGCGAAATTCGATGCCGTCGGTACGGCCGTGGGCGATTCGTGGTCCACGTCGGAGACGATGGTGAGCCGTCCGTACCGGTGGATCGTCCGCCCGGGTGACTGCTCCCCGTTCGGTTGTCGCGTGGTCGACGGTGGTACAGCCGCGGCCAGTTGTGGTTCGGCCGTGGTCTCCCTCACGAAGAGGTCGTCGTAGCGAGCCATGTGAACTCCATTTGTTGCGCAGCTGCTTCCCGCGGCGAGGCCTGGAGCCGGTTCGGCACGCCGAACCACGCTCACCGGTTGCCACGTTCAAGGAAGCGCCGATACATGTCTCGGCTGATAGCCGGGCGGGAGACGGGACCCCGCGCGTTTCGACGAGCGCGCACTGTGGGGTGGGACCGTCATGACATGTTGGCTGTCGCTCTTCGAACGAACCCGGCCGGGCGCGGCCGTGGATCGGCGAAGAGGTTTCTCTCCCAGAGTGACACCTGCCGGAGCGAGTCGCGACTCGGTACGCGGAGCTCCGAGGGGTACGGGTCGTGCGCCGGGGCGCAGGTGGGAGCGCGGGCGCGGAAGGAAGGCGATGCGGCGGCTGCCCTCTCGGGTTCGAGCGCGCACGGGCACCTCGGCCCGACGACGGTCCCGCCGGAGCCGGAGCCGGAGCCGGAGCCGCCGTGGAAGCGCGTCATGGCGCGGGCGGCACTTCGCGGTCTCACCGGCACCCGCCTGATCGCGTCGCCCGGGCCGCCGGACGGGGAGCCGCGGTACGACAGCCTCCGTCGAAGGGCGGGAGGCACGACAGCCCCCGCTACCGCCCCTCGTACCGGGCCTCCCGCCGTTCCACGAAGCTCGCCACCCCCTCCCGCGCGTCCCTCGTCGTCATGTTCAGCTCCTGTGCCACCGCCTCCGCCGCGAAGGCGGCCGCCCGGTCCGCGTCCAGGGACGCGTTCACCAGCTGCTTCGTGAGCGCGAGGGCGCGGGTCGGGCCCCGGGCGAGGCGCTCGGCCCACTCCCGGGCCGTCTTCTCCAGGTCCTCCGCCGGGACCACCCGGTTCACCAGGCCCAGCTCCTTCGCCTCCGCCGCCGGCACCGCGTCCCCGAAGAACATCAGCTCCTTCGCCCGCTGCGGCCCGATCAGCCGGGGGAGGAGATACGCCCCGCCCCCGTCCGGGACGAGGCCCCGCCGTACGAACACCTCGACGAACCGCGCCGAGTCCGCCGCGAGGACCAGGTCGCACGCGAGGGCGAGGTGTGCGCCGATCCCCGCCGCCGTGCCGTTCACCGCCGCGATCACCGGCTTCTCGCAGTCCAGTACGGCCCCGACGAACCGCTGGGCCCCGAGCCGGATCATCCGGGACACGTCCCCGGCGACCTGTTCCCCCACCGACGGCGCGCCCCGCAGGTCCGCGCCCGCGCAGAAGCCCCGGCCGGTGGCGGTGACGACGACCGCCCGGACGTCCGGGGCCGCGGAGGCCTCGGCGAGCAGGGCGATGATCCGTTCCCGCTGGTCCCAGGTGACGGCGTTCATCGCCTCGGGGCGGTTGAGCGTGATCCACGAGACGCCGTTCTCGACGGCGTGCAGGACATCGGCCATGAGATCTCCTCAGCGGCAGACCGCGAGCGCGTCCAGGGCCACCGCGCCCTGCCCCCGCGGCAGCACCATCAACGGGTTGATGTCCAGTTCGGTGAGGTCGCCGTCGAGTTCGAGGGCCATCCGCTGCACCCGCAGGACGACTTCGACGAGCGCGTCGACGTCGGCCGGCGGGGCACCCCGCACCCCCTCGAGGAGCGCCCGGCCCCGCAGCTCGTCGAGCATCGAACGGGCGTCCCGCTCGCCGAACGGCGGGACGCGTACGGCCGTGTCGTTCAGGACCTCCACCAGGACCCCGCCGAGGCCGACCGTGACCGTCGGCCCGAACAGCTCGTCACGGGTCACGCCCACCACCATCTCGACCCTGCGCCCCACCATCTGACAGACCAGGACGCCGTCGAGGTCGACCGACTCGTAGCGGGCGATGTCGGTGAGCTCGCGGTACGCGTCCCGCACCTGGCTCGCCGACGTGAGCCCCACCTTCACCAGGCCCAGCTCCGTCTTGTGGGCGAGCTGCGCGCCCGAGGCCTTCATCACCACCGGGTAGCCGACGAGCCCGGCGGCGCGCACGGCCGCCGCCGCGCTGGTGACGAGCTGTTCGCGCGGCACCCGTATCCCGTACGCCCGCAGGAGCTGCTTCGCCGCGTGCTCGCTGAGTCGCCGGCCGGGCCGCATGAGGGCCTTCGCCTTGCGGAGGGACGGGGAGGGGGTGCGGGGCGCCTCGTCGAAGGGGGAGCGGTAGCCGGCGGCGAAGCGGTGGTGGTCGAGATAGGCCTTCACGGCCCCGATGCAGTTGGCGAACGTACGGAAGGTGGCGAGGCGCGAGGAGCCGAGCAGGGTCGTCCGGTAGGCCTCCTCCGTCCCGACCGGGGAGCCCCACACCACGCACACCAGCTTGTCCGTCGCCTCGGCCGCGTCGGCCAGGTCCTGGGCGAGCCTGTCGCTCATGGGAGGGAAGGGGCCGGTGATGGGACAGATGAGGACGCCGACCGCCGGATCGGCGAGGATCGCGTCGATGATCTTCCGGCCGCGCCAGTCGCCGACCGGGTGCCCGCCGTTGTCGACGGGGTTGGCGACGTTCAGGTACTCCGGTATCCACTGGTGGAGTTCGTCCTGTTTGGCCTGCGGGAGGGTGGGCAGCCGGAGTCCCGCCGCCGTGGCCAGGTCGGCGAAGTGGGCGCCCGTACCGCCGGAGATCGAGTAGACGACGACCCCTTCGGCGACCGGCCGGCGCGCGCGGGCGAGGAGCGTCGCGGTGTCCTGGAGCTGGTCGAGCCCGTCGACCCTGATCACCCCGAACTGGCGCATGGCCGCGTCGACGACCTGGTCGGCGCCGGTGAGCTTGCCGGTGTGGGAGGCGGCGGTACGGGCCCCGGTCTCGGTCCTTCCGACCTTCACGGCGACGACGGGGACGCCGTTGCGGGCGGCGCGGTCGGCGGCGAGGAGGAAGGAGCGGCCGTCCTTGAGTCCTTCGACGTAACACGCGATGGCGCCGACCTCGGGCCGTCCGGCGAAGTACGAGAGGAAGTCGGCGGTCTCCAGGTCGGCCTCGTTGCCGGTGGGCGCCCAGTGGGAGAGCCGGACGCCGAGCTCCTGGAGGGTGAAGACAGGCCGTCCCTGGTGGCCGGACTGGGTGATGAGCGCGACGGCGGGCCCTTCGAGGTCCTCGCGGAAGCGCTCGAAGGCGTTGAGGTTGGTGTTGGGGCCGAGGAGGCGGAGTCCGGAGCCGCGCACGGCGGCGGCGAGACGTTCCTGCGCGGCGGCGCCGGCCTCGCCCGTCTCGGCGAAGCCGGAGGCGAAGGCGACCGCGAACCTGACCTTGGTCGCGGCGAGCTCCTCGACGACGGGGAGCGGGTCGGCGACGAGGAGGACGGCGAGGTCGACGGGCTCGGTGAGCGCGCCGACGGAGGGCACGCAGTCGATCCCGAACACGCTGGTACGGGTGGGGTGGACGGGCACGAGCCGGGCGCCGACCCGCTCGGCCCAGGCGAGCAGTTGCCGGGTGATCCCGGTGTTGGGCCGGCCCTCGGTGTCGGACGCGCCGACGACGGCGACGGACCCGGGCCGGAAGAACCGGTCCAGGTCGGGCACGGGCGCGTACAGCGGGCGTCCGCTGACGTCCCGGTCGCCGGCGACGGCGGTGACGCCGTGCACGGCGTCCCGGGGCGATTCCCCGCAGGCGACCACGCGGGCGCGGAGATCGGTGGTGAAGGTGCCGTGAGTCGATCCGAGCATCGTTCCGCTCCACCCTTCCGCCCATGACAAGGAACCTGACACCTAGTCAGGTTACAGAACTGATGCCCAGTCAGGAATGGGTGTGCGCGGACCGGATCGGGACTGTCCCGAGACCGGCCGCCGACCGGCTCGGCGCCGGCTTCACGCCCCCCGGGGAATGGCCTCGATGCGCTCCATGTGCTCCTCGCCCCACTCGCCGAGCGGCGCCAGCGCGGTGTTGAGGGAGCGGCCGAACGCGGTCAGCGAGTACTCCACCTTCGGCGGGACCTGGTGGTACACCTCCCGGTGCACCAGGCCGGCCGCCTCCATCTCCCTGAGCTGGAGGATCAGCATCCGCTCGCTGATCCCGGCCACCGCGCGCCGCAACTCCCCGAAGCGCAGGGGACCCTCGTCGAGCGAGAAGAGGATCAACCCCTTCCACTTGCCTCCCATGACGGCGACGGCGGCGTCGAGTCCACAGGTGTAGCGGGGTTTCGTCATCCGTTCCTCCTCACAGGAATGTCAGTACCCCACAAAAATGTAGGTACTTGAGGGAATGTGCGTACCGACCCAGTATGAGGATCATGCATCCGCCCGTGGAGGAACTGGAGCAGCACATGACCGAGAACAGCCGCTCACCCGTCACCGTCATCGGGTTGGGGGCGATGGGACGGGCGCTCGCCGAGGCGTTCCTCGGCGCCGGGCACCCGACGACCGTATGGAACCGCACACCGGAGAAGGCCGCGCCGCTCGTGGCCGGAGGGGCCGTCCTGGCCCCGTCCGTGGAAGCCGCGGTCACGGCCGGCCCGCTGGTCGTCACCTGCCTGACGACCTTCGAGGCCACCCGACAGGTCCTCGCCCCCGCCACCGGGGCGCTGTCGGGACGCACCCTCGTCACCCTGAACAGCGGTTCCCCCGCCGGTGCCCGCGAGACCGCCGCCTGGGCGGCCGGCCACGGCGTCCCGTTCCTCGCCGGGGCCGTCAAGAACGTGCCCTCCGCCGTCGGCGCCCCCGACACGCTCCTGTACTACAGCGGCGACCGGGCCGTCTTCGACGCGTACGTCACCACGCTGGAGGTCCTGGGCGGCGACACCGTCCACCTCGGCGAGGAACCGGACCTCGCCGCCCTGTACGAGATGGCCGTGGGCGCCATGCTGCTGCCCGCGCTCGTCGGCTTCTTCCAGGGCGCCGCGGCCGTACGGGCGCGCGGGCTCGACGCGGGCAGCATGGTGCGGTTCGCCGGGAAGTGGCTGGACATGATCAAGTCCCTGCTGCCGGTGTACGCCGAGGAGATCGACAGCGGCGACTACTCCGAGGCCGCGTCCTCCGTGAACCTCTTCCTGGAGGGAGCGGCCTACGACGAGGAACTGGGCCGCGAGACGGGCGTCGACACGGCCTGGCTCGCTCCCCTCCACGACCTGGTGGAAAGGGCGGCCGCGGCGGGCCACGGCGAGCACAGCGTCTCGGCTCTGACGGAGGTGCTGGGGAAGCGGGGGTAGGCCCGCGACGCCCCGAGTGTTCTCACCCGGCTCGGGCGCTCCGGCGTCCCCGCCCCGACGCCCGTCCCGGCATCCCGGTTCAAGAGCCCCGGCGTCCCGGTTCAGTCGCCCCGGCGTTCCGTCCGGGCTATCCGCCGCGCGATCTTCTCCGCGTCGATGGCCAGCTCCCTGAGCATCCCGCTGATCGGGTTCGTGAACCCCGTGAAGTACAGGCCCGGCGCCTCGCGCGGGCAGCGCGCGCCGCTCACCAGCGGCAGCCCGCGCCCGTCGAGCACGTCCAAATGGCCGAGGAGCGGTTCCAGGGCGCGCCGGTAGCCGGTGGCGGCGATGACGGCCTCCGGGGCGATGCGGGTGCCGTCCGCGAGGAGCACCTCGCCGCCCTCGAAGCCCTCCACGGCGGCGACGATCTCGACCTTCCCGGCCCGCACGGCGTCGATCAGGCCCACGTCCTGCACGGGGACCGCGCCCTCGCGCTGCCGGGTGGCGAGCCCCTTGTCGGGCCGGGGGAGCCCGTACGCCGTCAGGTCCGGTGCGGCGACCCGGGCGAGCACGGCGCCGAGCCGGTCGACCAGGGCCGCCGGGAGCCGTCGCACCAGGATGCCGGAGCGCTGGGCGGGCCAGCCGGCCGTCGTGCGGCGGACGATGTGCGGGACGGTGCGGACCGCGAGCCGGACCCGCCCGGCACCGCCCCCGGCGAGGTCGGCGGCGATCTCGGCGCCGGTGTTGCCGATGCCGACGACGAGGACGTCCTTCCCGGCGTACGGCTCCGGGTTGCGGTAGGTCCTGGCGTGGGTCAGCTCGCCCGCGTACGCGTCGCGGCCGGGCCAGTCGGGCAGGCGCGGGGTGTGGTTGTAGCCGGTGGCCACGACGACCGCGCCCGCGACGAGGCGCCGCCCGCCGGTCGCGTGCAGCACCCACTCCTCACCGGCCCGCTCGATCCGGAAGACCTCGACGCCCGTCACGATCTCCAGCTCGTGCTTCTCGGCGTACGTCTCCAGGTAGCGCACCACGTCCGCGCGGGCGACCCAGCGTCCGAACGAGCGGGGCATCCGCAGCCCGGGGAGGGCGGAAAGCCGCCGCGTGGTGTGCAGCCGCAGCCGGTCGTAGTGGGCGCGCCAGGAGGCGCCGACGGCGTCGGACCTCTCCAGGACGACGGCCCGGACGCCCCGCGCGCGCAGGGCGGCGGCGACGGCGAGTCCGCCGGGGCCGCCGCCGATCACGTACACGGGGTGGGTGGAGCGTTGCTCGGGGGTGGGGCGTTGTCGGGGGGTGGTGACCATGACTGCTGAGCGTAATGACGTGTACACGTAGTGGGTCTCGACCGGGAGGGATTTCGGTTGCGAATCGGTCACGTGCGCCCACCCCTTGCGCTCCGTACCGGCCTGCGCTGAACTGACGTACCGTCAGATCCTTGGGATCGGGTTCATGGGACCCGCCTCGCCGAGAGGACGCGCGCATGCAGACCGTCTGGCTCACCGGCGCCGAATGGCTCGCCGTCCTCCGCATCGGCCTCGGCCTGTGGTGGCTGGAGAGCTGGCGCCACAAGGACAGGAAGGGCTGGTTCGAACGCGGCACCGGCATCGCCTGGGCCGCCGACGTCGCCGCCAAACACAGGTGGCCACAGGTCGGGAAGGGCTTCGAGACCGTCGTCGCCCCCCGCCCCCGACTCATGGCGTACGTCGTCGTCTACGCCGAACTCGCCCTCGGCCTCGGCCTGGTCACCGGCTTCCTCACCCCGGTGGCCCTCGTCGGCGGCCTCCTCCTCAACCTCCTCTACCTCGTCCTGATGATCCACGACTGGGCCGAGCAGGGACAGAACGCGATGATGGCGCTCATCTCCCTCGTCGCGCTCTTCGCCATGTCCTGGCAGACCTGGTCCCTCGACTCCGCGATCGGACTCTTCCTGTGACGGCGACGGACCGCGACCGGACAGGTCCGACGACGGCCGCCGACCCCGACATCGACGCCTTCACCCGCCCCTACTGGGACGCCGCCGCCGAAGGCCGGCTGCTCCTGCGCCACTGCACCGCCTGCGACCGGCCCCACCACTACCCGCGCGAGTTCTGCCCGTACTGCTGGAGCGAGGACGTCCGCTGGGAGCGGGCGAGCGGTCGGGCCACCCTCTACACCTGGTCGGTCGTGCACCGGAACGACCTCCCGCCCTTCGGCGAACGCGTCCCGTACGTCGCCGCCGTCGTCGACCTCGCCGAGGGGCCGCGCATGATGACGCAGGTCGTGGGCGTGCCGGAGGACGACCTCCGGATCGGGATGGATCTGGAGGTCGCCTTCCGGGCGGAGGGTGAGGTCACGGTCCCGGTCTTCGGCCGCCCGCGCTCAGAGGGCTGAGATGTTCCGCCAGAGGTGGGCGCGGTCGCTCGGGTTGCAGGTGTACGTCATCGCGAACGGCGGCCCGGTGATCAGGCAGTAGCCGCTGTTCACGTTCTTGATGGTCCGCCCGGCGGACGTCGACGTGCCGATCTTCCAGGACTGGACGTCGGAGCCGTTGCAGGCGGCGACGGTGACGGTGGAGCTCGACGGCTGCAGGCACTTGCCGGAGATCTTGCTGACGAGGCGGAAGGTGCCGTTCGCGCCGGGGGAGTAGGTCCAGGAGTAGGCGAGAGAGCCGCCGTTGGTGGGCTTGGAGCCGCACTCGTACGTGTCGACGAGGACGGCGTAGCCCGCGTCGTTCTCCGCCAGACAGTGACCGTTGGAGACGTTCTGCAGGGAGTACGTCCCCGAGGTCGACGAGCCGCCGCCGGTGGACGGCGGGGGCGCGGGCTTCTGGGTCGTGGGATCCGGCCGGGGAGCGGGAGGACGGGTCGTCGAACCGCCGCCGGAAGAGCTGGTGGAGGTCGAACCGCCGTCGGACCCGCCGCCGGAGCCACTCCCGGACCCGCTTGCCGACCCGCCCCCGGAGCCACTCCCGGACCCGCTTCCGCCGCCGGTCGCGGTGCCACCCGCATCGCCACCTCCGCCACCGCCGACACCGCCGCCGTCGGCGGGCGGGGGCAGGGGCGGGAGCGGCGCGCCCGGGGACGACCCCGGCGGCTTGGACGACGGGGTCTTGACGCCCGGGGTCTTCGCGGACGGCGAGCCGGACGCGGCCGACGAGGGGACGCTCGCCGGCTGCGAGGCCACCGAGGACGGCGGCGCGGAGGAACCCTCCGGGGCCGCGCCGAGCCGACCGATCTCGTACGGGCCGAGGGCGACGGTCAGGGTGGTGCCGGTCGCCACGACTACGGGCACGGCGAACATGACGAACCGGTTGCGCCGCCCCTCCCGCTTGCCGGGCGCGGCCTGTCCGGTGACGGCCAGGGGATCCGGCGAGGCGGTCGCGGGCTCCCGCCCGCCCTGCGGGGTGAGGGAGGCCGTCGCCACGTCCTGGGCCGGCTCGGCCTCCTCCAGCTCGGCGAGCTGCTCGGCCGTGGGCGCCCCGGCCGCGAACGTCGCCCGCTCGTCGATCCGCTCGGTGACGGCCGCCGGCCACACGACGCCCGCCGCGTGCTCCTCGGTGAGCCCGACGAGCTCGTCGGCGGTGGGCCGGTCCGCCGGGTCCTTGGCGAAACATTTCTGTACGAGCTCCGCGAGCTCGGGCTCGGTCTCCGTGAGCCGCCCGAAGTCGGGCTCGCCGTGGACGACCCGGTAGAGCAGGTCGGGCCCGGAGCCGTCGCCGAAGGGAGGGCGGCCGTTCGCCGCGTACAGGAGGAGGCTGCCGAGCGCGAAGACGTCGGCGGCACCGGTCAGCCGGCGGTCGGCGACGGCCTGCTCGGGAGCCATGTAGGCAGGGGTGCCGATGACCATGCCGGTCCTGGTGAGGCGGCTCTGGTCGGCGGCGCGGGCGACACCGAAGTCGATGAGCGAGAGGCCGGAGGAGGTGAGCATGATGTTGGAGGGCTTGAGGTCGCGGTGCACCATGTCGGCGCCGTGCACGACGCGCAGCCCGGCCGCCGCCTCGCGCAGGAGCCGCCACAGGGCCTCGCCGGGCAGCGGGCCGCCGTTCAGCCGGATGGCCTCGCTGAGGGTGATCCCCGGTATGAACTCGGTGGCGAACCACGGCGGCTTCGCCGTGCGGTCGCTCGCGAGCAGCTTGGTGTTGGCGCCGGCGGGCAGCCGGGCGAGGTTGTCGAGCTCGTGCCCGAAGTGGTTCAGGAAGTCGGTGTCCTCGGCGAGCACGGGCAGTACCCGCTTCACCGCCGCGAACTTGCCCGGCACGGCGCCGAGATAGACCCGCCCCATCCCCCCGGACCCGAGGACGCCGAGCAGCCGGAACGCCCCGATCTGACGAGGATCCCCCGCTTCCAGCGGCATGGCCCCGCTGCCGCTCAAACTGTCCGGACTGGAATTGTTTTCCGGTTCCCCCTGCATGGGCCACACAGTAGCCGAGCGGGTTGACGATCTGAATGGAGGTCAAGTGCTTGTTGTGCGGCGGAGGTTGGAGACACCGCGTACGGCACATGCCGTATGTGCCGTACATGCCGTACATGCCGTACGCGCAGGCGGACGAGCGGTCGGGCGGGGGCGGACGGGCGGACGGGCGGGCGGGGGCGGCGAGCCGGCTGTCCGCCGATCGCGGCGCGCCGCACGGCTTCCGGCTACCGATCCGACTCCATCGGGAGCGCCACCGCCTTCTTCCACTCCGTCAGCTGCGCGTCGTCCACGGGAACCATCGGGCCCTGGTACAACTGCGCGTGCCCGTTCTCCGTGACGTCCGCCCAGGCGTGGGTGGCGAACACGTACGTCCGGCCGCCCTCGGTCGGGCCGCACATACGGGGCTAGCCTGACCGGTGGGATTGCCGATGCCTCCGAGGGGAGCCGTTCATGACCACGGCGAAAGACCTGTTCATCATCGCCATGGACCGGGGCGTGGGCCAGGGCGCCCTGTCGCTCGCGCTCGCGGGAGCCGAGCTGATCGACCTGATCGACGCGGGGGCCGTGACCGTGGACGACGACCGGATCGTGCCGGGCGGGGCGGCGGTGGACGACCGCCTTCTCGGCCGGGCTGCGGCCGAGCTCACCTCCCGCGAGGGGATCGACGACTGGCTGTGGCGCCGGGGCCGCGACCTCTCGGCCGCGTATCAGGCCGCACTGGAGGCGGACGGCGAGCTGACGCGGAAGCGAAGCGGCCTGCTGCCCTTCGGCGCGGAACGCGTGGAACTGGTCGACACGCCCGCCCGTAGCCGGGCGAACGACCGCTGGGAGGAACGGGAACCCGTCCTGACGGCCCTCGCCTCGGCCGTGGGCATGGACGGAGGATCCGGCGACGAGCCCGACCTCGACGAGGCGGTGACGACGGTGGTGGCCGCCGTCCACGACGCGATCATGGAGCTGGAGGCCGTACGCCAGAGGCGGACCATCGAGAACACGGCCTTCGCCAACATCTGGCGCGGCCCGTGACCCCCGCACGACCATGTCGGAAATTCGGAGCCGGTTACCAGGAGTAGGGCGGAGTTACCTCCCTCTTCCCCGCCGGGAGTGACCGGCGGGGCCTGAAGCCCAGCCATCTGACAACCGCGAGACGCCGAGCCGGAGCCGACCGCCCCATGCAACAACCGCGCACCCAGACGCAACCGAACCGCACCCGCTCACCCCGGCAACGAACCCGGCCCCCGCCCACCAACCGGTCAGGCCCATGACGACCCGGACCACTGCCCGGGGCTCCGGTGACCCCCGCCCCCGGACCGCCCTCCGAGAGGTCTTTCGCTCCTGGAGGCGGCGGGTCAAGGGTGGGCGCAGCCCATCGCGCAGCGGCGCCGAAGGCGCCCTTGACGCGCCGCCGGAAGGAGCGACTCTCGGAGAGAGGGCGGTCCCACCAGAAGCCCATCAGACACGACCACCCCGAGGGCCTACACCCGCGCGGCCAGCGCCAGGATCTCCGGTGCCGCCTCCGCCAGGGACCGGAAGTGGCGATGGGCCCCGGGGTGCGGGGTCCCGGTGTTGACCGTCCACACCGTCATGCCGGCCGCGAGCCCGGACCGTACGCCGGACGGCGCGTCCTCGATCACCAGACACTCCGCCGGGTCCGCGCCCAGCTTCTCCGCCGCCAGCAGGTACGGGACGGGCGACGGCTTCCCTTCCACCACCGAGGCCGCGTCCACGACCAGTCCCGGCAACGGCAGACCGGTCCGCTCGAACCGCCCCCGTACCCGGTGCTCGTAGTTCGACGTCACGAGCGCCCACCGGTCCGCCGGCAGCGCGGCGAGCAGCTCGGCCGCCCCGTCGAAGGCCGCGTACGTCCCCGTACGGACGTCCTCGTCCTCCAGCTCGTGCAGGAGGGCGAGGCACTCGTCCGGATCGGCGTCCGGCGCGACGGCCGCGAAGGTCTCCACGGGCCGTGTCCGCAGCGCGACGGCGTACACCTCGTCCCCGTCGAGCCCGTACCGCGAGGCCCACGCGTGCCACATGCGGCGCTGGTTGGCGACGGCGTCCACGAGGGTGCCGTCGACGTCGAAGAGGAAGAACTTCGTGGGGATCACGCCCCGGATGCTACGGCGAGGCGTCCGAGGCGCGACCGCCCGGTACCGGGCTACGCGGTCGTCACGACACCGACGTGAACTTGGTCCCCTCGCCCGCGTACAGCGAGGTCGCCGTCTTCGTGAACGGCGTGGCCCACGCCCCCGTCCCCAGGTACACGTGCGTCCCCGCCGACCCGTACGCGACGAGGTCGGGCCGCCCGTCGTTGTTCGCGTCGTCGACACCCACCAGCTGGCTGTACGCGCCCCAGCCCGTGCCGATCTTCGTCCGGGCCGTGAACGTTCCGTCGCCCTTCCCGAGGTACAGCCACAGCACGCCCGCGGTGTCGCGGGCGACGAGGTCACCGGCCGGACCCCCGGCGAGGTTCCCGACGGCCGTCAGCTGGTTGTAGACGCCCCACCCGGAGCCGACCTTGGTGCGGGCGGCGTAGGGAGTGGTGGCGCTGCCCGTGCCCTTGTAGAACCACAGCACGCCGGAGGCGTCCGTCGCGACGAGATCGGCCCTGCCGTCGCCTGTCAGGTCGGAGCCCGCCGCGAGCTTGTTGTAGATGCCCCAGCCGGGTCCGACCCGCACGCGCGTCGCGAACGTGCCGTCGCCCTTGCCGAGGTGGTTCCACAGCACGCCGGCCGTGTCCCGGCCGATGAGGTCACCGGCGGCGCTGCCCGCGTTGTTCCCGGCCGCCTCGATCAGGTTGTACGTGTTCCACCCCGTACCGACCTTCACGCGAGGCTTCGCCGGCGTCACCTGACCGGCCACCGGCCAGTCGAGGGTGTCGTCCCGCCACAGCGTCCCCGACGCGTCCCGCGCGAGCAGGTCGGGCGAGCCGTTGTCGCTGAGGTCGTGCGCGTTCGCCTTCCGGGTCACCTTGAACGCGCCCGTCGCGTGCCCGGGGTACCCGATGCCGTTGGTCGGCGTGAGGGTGACCTGCCAGGTGTAGTCGCCGTTCGGGGCGCTGACCCCGTTGATCAGCCCGTCCCAGGTGAGCCGCGCGGGCGCCGAGGGCCGCGTGAGCCGCTTCGTGAACGTCTTCCCGGTCACGTTGTGCCGCAGGGTGACGTCCAGGTTCACGTTGTACCGGGAGAGCTGCCACTCCATGGGCACCCGACCGCCGTTGCGGTCGAGCTCCGCCACGGCGGGGACGGTGCTGTGGAGCACGGTCGGGGAGGTGGACGCGCCGGGTGTGCCCGCGATCAGCGAGGCCTGCGGGTAGCCGCCCTCCGCGATCTTGAAAAGCCCTTCCCCGTCGGTCGCCTTCCCGCCCTGGACGTAGATGCTTCCGTCGGGCGCGGTCGACGTGGACGTGAAGTGGTCGAGCAGCGTCATCGTCTCGCCGGTGAGGACGTTCTGCGCGGTCAGTCCGTACAGCGGGTCGGGGGAGGGGGCGGTGAGCCCGCCCGGCACCCCGTACAGCACCCAGTCCCCGTCGAACCCGACGACGACACCACTGGTGCCCGCGCCCAGCGAGACGTACCTGAAGGGCTCGTACGCGCTCCGCTTCTGCACGGCCACCCGCGTGACGCCATCCACGGTCTCCGTCCACCCGAGGTACGACGGACTGAGGGCGCCGGTGACCTTGGCCGGGTCGAAGGGCCGGGTCGCCTGCTCCAGCCCGTGGAAGTTGCCGAGGAGGTTCGTCAGGGCGCGCAAGTACGTGGTGACGCCGTTCACCTCCTTCGTGAACATGAGGGACACGTCGGTGCCGGAGTGCGCGACGATCCTGTAGTCGCGCGCGTAGGGGAGGTACGAGATCTCCTCCTGCTGCTGCACGCCGTTCACCCGGGTGAGCCGGTAGAGGTCCTCCCCACCGGCCGTGTTGGGAACGGTCAGGTAGAGCGTCGAGCCGGCCGCCCCGACGACCCTGTAGTTCGTCCCGAGCGACGCGGACGGCTCGACGAAGGACGTGAACATGCTGACGCTCATGTCCCGGAGGACGAAACGATTCCCCTCGCGGGTGATGACCGTGTCCGAGCGGCTCGGGTGGGCGAGCGTCCCCGGAATGTCGGTCCTGCTGCCGTCGGACAGCCTCGTCCACGTCAGCGCGGTCCCATCCGCGCCGTCGTCCTTCGAGGTGAGGAAACCGGTCGTCCCGGCGCTGACGAGCTTCTCGCCGGCCGGGAGGGTGACGGTGACGTCCTGCGTCGCCGCCACGGCGGCCACGGCCGTCGGCGCGGCGACCAGCGTCGTCCCGCCGACGGCGGTGACGGCGAGCACGGCGGTGACGGCCACGACGAGCCGACGGCCGGATATGTGCGCGTGATGCATGGTGCGTGTCCCCCCGGGGATGCGGGCGGGGTGTCAGCAACACCGCGTCCGTTACTCATGATTGCGTAGAGGTCGCAGCGTACGAGACGAAGGACGACCACGTCGCGGGGGTGACGGCGGGCTGGGGGCCGTGGGGGTTCTTGGAGTCGCGGAGGTGGATGGCGGTGGGGTGGGCGGCTACCTCGACGCAGTTACCGCCTTCGCCACCGTTGTAGCTGCTCTCGAACCGGTCAGCGTACGGCCGACGGCCCACTCTCGTGGTCATGAAGTCCGAAACGGCCACTCCAACCGGCGAGTTCACGCTCCGGCTCTCGGCGACGCGCCGGGGCGCGCGCCCCGCCCGGCTGCTCGCCGTGCGGCAGCTCCACGACTGGGGCGTGACCGGCTCCGCCGCCGAGGCGGCCGAGCTGGTCGTCGCCGAGCTCGCCAACAACGCGGCCCTGCACGGACGGGTGCCGGGGAGGGACTTCGAGGTGCGGATGGCCCTCGACGACGAGCACGCGCACGTACGGATCGAACTCTCCGACGCGCGCGGTGAGCGCCGCCCGTTACCGTCCACGAACCCCGACGAGGGCGGTAACGGGCTGCTGCTCGTCGCCGCCCTCGCCACCGCCTGGGGCGTGAGGACCGCCGCGTCGGCAAGACGGTCTGGGCGACCGTCCCGCTGTCACGCCTCTGATCCGTCAGAACACGGTCGCGTCCCGGCCGAGCGTGTCGTACCCGTAGACGGAGCGGCGGGCTTCGAAAGGCGCGCGCCAATTGCCCGTGCCTTTGTAGTAGTACGTGCTGCCCGCGTCGTTCGCCAGCAGGTCGGCGTGGCCGTCACGGTCGACGTCGCCGAAGCCGACGAGCCCTTCGTACGCGTTCCAGCCGCTGCCGATCCTCGTCCGGGGCGCGAAGGTCCCGTCGCCCTTGCCGAGGTACAGCCACAGCACGCCGGCGGTGTCGCGGGCGACGAGGTCACCGGCCGGGCCGCCGCCGATCTGGCCGGTGGCGGTGAGCTGGTTGTAGACGCCCCAGCCACCGCCGACCTTCACGCGCGCCGCGAAGGGGGTGATGGCGGAGCCGGTGCCCTTGTGGAGCCAGAGCGCGCCCGAGGCGTCGGTGCCGAGCAGGTCGGACCTGCCGTCGCCGTTGAGGTCGCTGCCGCCGGTGATCTGCTGGTAGGCGCCCCAGCCGCCGCCGACCCGCACGCGGGGAGCGAGCGCGTGGCCGGTGCCCTCGTGGAGCCAGAGGACGCCGGTCCTGTCGCGGGCGACGATGTCGGCGTGCGGGGCTCCGGCGACGTCTCCGGGCGAGACGAGCCGGTCGTAGGCGTTCCAGCCGCCGGTGCCGAGCAGCTCGGGAGTGCCCGAGCCCCAGGACCCGAGGGGCTGGCTCGTGTTGTGGAGCTTCAGGCCGCCGGAGTCCCGGACGAGCAGGTCGGGGGTGCCGTTGTCGTTGAAGTCGTGCGCGACGGTCTTGCGGACGACCTTGAAGGTGCCGGTCCTCTCGACCGGCGGGCCGACCCTGTTGGCGGGTGTGGCCGTCATCCGCCAGGTGTACTCGCCGTTGTAGGCGGGGACGGCGTCGCGGCCCGTGCCGGACATGCTGTTCCAACCGACGGTTCGGGTCCATCCGCCGTCGGATCCGGGAAGCGGCACCTTCGTTCCGGTCGCGGTGTGCGTCAGCTCGACGCGCACGCCCACCGACCTCCGGCTGAAGGTCCAGCTCAGGGGGATCGGCACGGAGGCGGTGTCGAGGTCGATCACCTCGGGGACCTTCTGGTCGTACAGTTCGAGCGCGGTGGGCTCGCCCGTGCTCGCCACGAGCGTGGCGGCCGGGGTGCCGTCCTCCCCGACGGAGATCCGGTACAGGCCCTCGCCTTCGGCGAGGGTGCCGCCGCGCACCACCTGGGTGCCGTACGGCCCGGTGGTGGCGCTCTCGAAGGTGTCGAGGAGCTTGACCCTGGTGCCGTCCTTCAGCGACAGGGCCGTCAGCGCGTACAGGGGGTCACCGGTGCCGTGGTAGCCCCCCGGCATCCCGTACGTCAGCCAGTCGCCCACCAGCTCGACCTGTATTTCCCTGTACGTGGTGCCCAGGGGCACGCGCGTGGTCTCGCCGGTGTCCCGCCGGACGGCGACGAGGGTCGGGGCGAGGGACTGGGGAGAGGTGACGGGCCACTCGACCCAGGCGACGTGCGTGGCCGACAGCGCGGTGCTGTAGAACCGGCTGTTGAGCGCCCCGTTGGTGATCTCCTGCGAGGCGTACGTCTCGACCACCGCGTGGGTCGCGAGGTCCACCACGGCGACGTGGCGGGTGGGCGTCGCCCCGTCTCCGGGGCGGGTGTAGACGGCCACGACGGTGTCGGGGGAGTCGAGGTCGAGGTGGACGAACGTGGCGTCCTCGGGCAGGCCGGTCACCTTGTGGTCGACGAGTTCGCCCTGCGGCTTGCCGACGACGTGGAGATCACGGCCGCCCGTCGCGTTGGCCTTCGTCACGACGAGGGAGGAGCCGGCGCTCCTCGCGTGACCGTAGCCCTCTCCGAGCAGACCGAGGTCGATCACCACGGGATCGGCGCCGGTGGCCATGTCGTACAGCGAGTGGACGGTCCCGTCGATCCTGGTGACGATGTCCGTCCGCCGGCTCGACGTGTACGCGCCTTCGGGCAGCGTGGTCGTCACACCGTCCGCGTACCGCGTCCACCGGTAGGTGAAGGTCTGGAAGTCGGCGCCCCTCCGGGCGCTCAGGAAGCCCGAGGGGCCGGCGCCGGTGATCTGGTCCTCGGCCGGGAACGGGAGCACGTCCTGCTCCGTCGACTGCGACCCGGCCGCCGTCACGGACCCCGTCGTCGCCATGGCCACCGGCGCCGCTCCCGTCGCCGCCGCGCCCGCCGTCACGGCGAGGGCGACGGCGACGGCGGTGGTGAGCCGGTACCGGGATGCGCGTGCTGTGGACAACGTGTGTTTCCCCCAGAGGTGTGGGCATGGCGGGTGATCCGCCATGCCCCCATGACTCACGAGGGAGTCGAGAAGTTGTACGTCGGTGGTTGTGCGCCGGTGTCAGGAGACCGAGGTGAACCTGCTGCCCTCGCCCGCGTACAGGTTCGTCGTCATCCGGCTGAACGGAGCCGTGGCCGAGCCCGTCGACCGGTAGACGTACGTGCCTCCCGCGCCGTACGCGATCAGGTCCGGGCGTCCGTCGGCGTTGACGTCGCCCGCGCCGACGAGCTGGGAGAAGGCGCCCCAGCCGCTGCCGACCCGCACGCGGGTGGTGAAGTTGCCGGCGCCGTTGCCCTGGTAGAGCCAGAGGACGCCGGCGGTGTCACGGGCGACCAGGTCACCGGCGGCCGTGCCGGCGATGTTCCCGACGGCGGTGAGCTGGTTGTAGGTGCCCCAGCCACCGCCCACGCGCACGCGTGTCGCGAACGGGGCCGTGGTGCTGCCCGTGCCCTTGTAGAACCAGAGCACGCCGGCGGTGTCCGTCGCGAGGAGGTCCGAACGGCCGTCGCCGGTCAGGTCGGAGCCGCCGGCGAGCTTGGTGTAGCCGCCCCAGCCGGCACCGACCTTGACGCGGGGCGCGAAGGTGCCGTCGCCCTTGCCGAGGTGGTGCCAGAGCACGCCGGAGCCGTCGAGGCCGATGAGGTCGCCGTGTGCGCTGCCCGCGATGTTGCCGACGGCCTCGATCTGCTTGTACGTGTTCCAGCCGGAGCCGATCCTGGTCCGCTCGGCGGTGCCGATCTGGCTGCCCACGGGCCAGTCGAGGAGGTCGTCCCGCCAGAGGACGCCCGAGGCGTCGCGGGCGAGGACGTCCGTGGAGCCGTTGTTGTTGAAGTCGTGCGGGTTCGCCTGGCGCGAGACCTGGAGGCTCCCCGAGGCGGTCGCCGGGCTGCCGAGGCCGTCGGCCCGGGTGGCGGTGACCTGCCAGGTGTAGGTGCCGTTCGGGGCGCTGATGCCGTCCAGGAGGCCGTCCCAGGAGAAGGCGACCGTGCCGCCGGGGTCCGGCGGGGACAGGCGCCGGGTGAGCTTCCTGCCGGTGGCCGTGTGCGTGAGCGTCAGGTTCGCGGTGGCGTCGGCGCGGGACAGGGTCCACTCCATGGGGACCGTGGTGCCCGGCTTCTCCAGGCTCACCGCGGCGGGGACTTTCGACCCGGTCACCTGGAGGGACATGACCCGGCCCGTGTCGGCCACGAGCGTGGCTGCCGGACGGCCGTCGGGCCCGGTCAGGATGCGGAAGATCCCGTCGCCCGCACCGGAGAACCCGCGCACGAGCACGGCGCCGTCCGGGGCGTGGGCGACGCTGGAGAAGTTGTCCAGGACCTTGTACGGAGCGGCGGCGGCGTCGGTGAGGCTCCGCGCGTACAGCGGGCTCGGCGTCTCCCCGGCGGTCGTACCCGGGACGCCGTACAGGAGGACGTCCCCGACGATGCCGGCGACGACGACGCCGCTCATGGAGCTGTCCATGGGGAACCGCTTGGAGCCCGCGGCGATCACGACGCCCTCGTCCTCCGGGTACTGGACCCATCCCTGGTGGGCGGTGGTGTAGGCGCCCGTCGAGCTCTGGGTCCACCGGTAGGTGCCGTACGAGCCCTCCCAGTCGATGACGCTGTTGCTGAGGACGCTCGTGGTGGCCCTCCACCACGAGGGCGCGTAGGCGCTGGCCGGCGTGGACCGTGTCATCTCGGTGCCCAGGACGATCAGCTTGTTGCCGTCGGAGGCGACGACCTTGTAGTCCGTGTTGCGGGTGCGGGACGACAGCTTCGACTTCTGGGAGACGCCGTTGACCTTGGCGATCTTCCACAGCTCGCGGTAGCCATCGGTGTTGGGGACCGAGACGCTCACGTAGAGGTTCCCGCCGACGGCGCCGACCAGCTCCGACGACGCCCTGAACTCGGAGTACAGGTCGATGTACGTTGAGAAGGACGCGCCGGAGTTCATGTCCCGCAGCCAGACCGCACCGCCGCTGCTCGTCACGACGATGTCGGAGTTGCTGTCGTGGGCCTTGGTGCTCAGGCCCGTGCTGACGGGCACGACCGAACCGTCGGAGTACTTGTGCCACTCCAGGACGGTGTTGCCCTCCTCGTCGTGCCGCGACGTGAGGTAGCCGGTCGTGCCGGTGCTGACGACCTCGGCGTCGAGGGGCAGGTTCGCCTCGGCGGCGGCTGTGGTGGCGGTGATGCCCGCCGTGGCGCCCGCCGGGGCGGCGAGGGCGGCCGGACCGGCCGCCAGAGTGCCGGCGGTGACCGCGAGGACGGCGGTGACGGCGGCGGCGAGACGACGGGCGGACAAACGGTTCTGCACGGTGAATTCCCCCAGGACGACCGGGCGTGGCGATTGCCACGCCCGGTTGGACTCATGATCGACGCCGAGGGTTGTACGGCAGATCGAACAAGTGGGCGGTCAGGGGCGCGCGTTGTACGCCAGGTCCTCCCGCCAAGGGGACACGCCGACTGCCTCCGCCGTGCGGAACGGCTGCGTCCAGGAACCCGTACCCCGGTGGAGGACCGCCGAGTCGCCGCCGTCCGACGCGGTGGCGTACAGGTGGGGGCGTCCGTCGCGGTCGGCGTCGCCGGCGCCGAGGCCGTTGAGCGGCCTCGCCACGATCTGCCCACGTACAGGGCCCGGCGTTCGCGCCGGTCCACAGGGCACCGCTGCCGTTCCGGCTGAGCTCCCCGGCGGCCCCGCTAACCGCGCTCCACCACACCCCGTACGTACGCCGCCTGCCCCGCGTGCTGGAGGTCGTCCGCGATCACCGACACCAGGCGGACGCCCAGGGTGACCGGCGGGTCCCAGGTGGTGTCGACGACCCGGTCCAGGTCCGCGTCGGTCACCGCGCCGACCAGCTCCTCCGTACGGGCGTGCACGGCGTCGTGGTAGCCGAGCAGCAGCTCCGCCGGGGCGCGGACCTTCCCGGCCTGGGCGCGCGACTGCCCGTAGCCGGTCGCCGCCGCGGGGAACGGGAGCCCGAAGCGGTCCCGCCAGCCGTCCGTGTCCCACAGCTGGTCCCTGCCGAAGGCGCCCGCGAGGTGATCGTCCTGGATGCGGGTGAGGTGCCAGACGAGCCAGGCGATCGAGTTGGCGCCGGGATCGACGCGTACGGCGAGCTGTTCCTCGGTGAGGCCGTCCACGGCCTCGTGGACGGCCTCCCGGATCCGGCCGAACGAGTCGACCAGCAGACCGGCGCTGTTCATGGGGGCTCCTCCGTGTCAGGGCAGGTGTCGGCCGTCGGGGACCTCGGCGACCGCGGGGCTACGACCGCTTCTTCTTCCTCCGCCACGCCTCCACCGCCGCCTCCACGTCGAACGGCCTCAGGTTCAGCGGCGGCCCGGCCGGCGGGCGGAGGAGGGCTTCGGCGATCTTGGTGTTGATCTCGCCGAGGATCCGGCGGACCTGGCTCTCCGAGACGGCCGCCGCCACCGCCGCCTCCGCGTCCTCGGCCTCCTTGCGCAGGGCGAGCGAGGGCGGCAGCACGGACGCGCCCTCGCGGTGCATCTTGCCCTTGATCCACCACAGCTCGTCGTACGGGGCCGAGTCGTCGGGCAGGGGCTTGCCGAAGCCCGACAGGCGGCTGAACTCACCCCGTTCCGACGCCTCGCGGATCTGCTTGTCCACGAACGACTCGAAGCTGACTCCGGGCGGCTTGCGTTCGGTCATGTGTCCAGCCTACGTAAACGACCCCGCCGGGGTGTGGTCGTCGCGGTCTACTACGGCACGCGATCTTCCGGCACGCTGTGGTCCGTTCAACGCGCGTCGACCCTTGTCCCGTCTCGGTACCCGGAGGACACATGCGTGCACGGATCACCCCGCTCGGCACCCTGTTCGCGCTCGTCGCGGGCCTGCTCACCGCCCTCGTCACCACCACCCCCGCCCAGGCCGCGCCCGTCTTCAAGGCGCCCTACCCCTGCGGCCAGACCTGGACCTACAGCCACCACTCGGCCGAGGTGCGCCAGGCCCTCGACTTCGTCCGCTCCGACGGCGGTACGACGGCCGGCGCCCCGGTCCTCGCCTCGGCGTCCGGCACCGCCTACCGCTACTCGCAGCCGTCCGGAGCGGGCAACTACATCGTGATCGAGCACGGCGGCGGCTGGAAGACGTACTACTTCCACCTCAACGCCTACTCGGTGGCCCACGGCGCCCAGGTCGCCCAGGGGCAGCAGATCGGCACCACCGGCAGCACGGGCAACAGCTCCGGCGCCCACATCCACTACGAGCAGCTCTACAACGGCGTCGGCCAGCCGATCGTGATCAACGGAGCCTCCCTGGCCCCGTACCCCGGTTCCTACGGCTCCAAGTCCCTGACCAGCGACAACGGCTGCTCGGGCGGGGGCGGCGGAAAGTACTGGGTCGACACCTTCGCCAACGCCACCGGATACGCCCAGGCGAACACCACCTCCCCGCAGGGAGTCCTGAACGCCGGCACCAACTACGTCTACTGCAAGGTCTGGGGCCAGGAGATCCGCGACGCCTCCGGCAACTACAACCACTGGTGGCTGAGGACCGACCTCGACACCGTCTACGCCGGGAAGAACGGCTACGGAGCGTACGTCTCCGCGTACTACCTGTCCCGCTGGGGGAACGACGAGGCCCGCGACAACAACGGGGCCGTCATCCCGAACTGCTGAGTCTCCCGAAGGGGCGGCCGTCCGCAAAGGGCAGGAGCCCCGCTCGTGCCCGGAGGCACGGAGCGGGGCTCCTTGGGTACTGCTCTAGTCGTGCTTGTCCGCCGACCCAGGCACCTTAGGCCGGGGAGACGTTCTCCGCCTGCGGGCCCTTGGGGCCCTGCGTGACGTCGAAGGTCACGAGCTGGTTCTCCTCGAGCGAACGGAAGCCGTTCGCGTTGATCGCGGAGTAGTGGACGAAGACATCCGGGCCGCCGCCGTCCTGGGCGATGAAGCCGAAGCCCTTTTCAGCGTTGAACCACTTGACGGTTCCGGTAGCCATAAGCCCTCCTTGGGCCAAAGGGTTGCCCTGCTCCAGAACCTGCAAAGAAGTCTGAAAACTACAAAAGCCTGCGGGTCACATGCTCCGCAGGCTCTGTACTGCAAGGGAAACCAAACTGCAACTTGCGTTGAGCGTAGCACGCAGGACGCGCGTGGCGGTAGAGGGAAGGATCACGTCACTCGCATGTTTGATCTCGCTCCGGACGCTGACGCGCGTGCCCCGCCGATGCCCATGGACCGAGACGGGTCTAGCCTCACTATGTGGACAATGCAACCGACGAGCAGCAGCGCAGCCGGCCCCGCGTCGGGCACATCCAGTTCCTGAACTGCCTCCCCCTCTACTGGGGTCTGGCGAGAACGGGGACGCTCCTCGATCTGGAGCTGACGAAGGACACCCCGGAGAAGCTCAGCGAGCGGCTCGTCCGGGGCGATCTCGACATCGGCCCCATCACCCTCGTCGAGTACCTCCGCAACGCGGGCGCCCTGGTGGCCCTCCCGGACATCGCCGTCGGCTGCGACGGCCCCGTCATGTCCTGCGTGATCGTCTCCCAGCGGCCCCTCGAGGAGCTCGACGGGGCGCGCGTCGCGCTCGGTTCCACCTCCCGCACCTCCGTACGCCTCGCCCAGCTGCTGCTCGCCGAGCGGTACGGGGTGGCGCCCGACTACTACACCTGCCCCCCTGACCTCGGCCTGATGATGCAGGAGGCCGAGGCGGCCGTCCTCATCGGCGACGCCGCGCTCCGGGCCTCGCTGCACGACGCGCCCCGGCTCGGCCTCCAGGTCCACGACCTCGGCCTCATGTGGAAGGAGTGGACGGGCCTCCCGTTCGTCTTCGCCGTGTGGGCGGCCCGCAAGGACTACCTGGCGCGCGAACCGGAGACCGTCCACGAGGTGCACCAGGCGTTCCTGGCCTCGCGCGACCTCTCCCTCGAGGAGGTCACCAAGGTCGCCGAGCAGGCCGCCCGCTGGGAGACCTTCGACGCCGAACTCCTGGAGCGGTACTTCCGTACGCTCGACTTCCGCTTCGGTCCCGAGCAGCTCGCCGGGGTCCGCGAGTTCGCCCGCCGCACCGGCCCCACGACCGGCTTCCCGGCGGACGTCAGGGTCGAACTGCTCCCGCCCGTAAGGGGTTAGGGCCCGCCTTTCCCGTCTTTCCCGGTGAGGGCCGGCCGCTCACCAGGACGGAATCCCGGCAGAATCCCGGCGGAATCCCTGAGGTATCCGGGAGGTATCCGAACGGGACCCCGGCGGTATCCGTGGGGTTCCCTTTACGGACCCCTCCCGGCCCCCCGGAATTCGCCGCCGCGTCCCCGTCCGGTAATTCGCCCGTGAATCCGCGCCCCTCCGGGCCGACGGCACCCACCGCCGCGTCCGGCCGCATCCGGGGCCGCGCCCGGCGGCACCCCACGGAAGCCGCGAGGAGCCCTGGCGTACGCTGGTTCGGTCTGCAGAACCCCTCCGAAAGGGACACATCCGGTGACCGAGAAGGCCGAACTCCAGTCTGTTCTCGACCGCGCCGCCGCGGGTGGCCGGATCACCCCCGAGGAGGCGCTCGTCCTCTACCGCTCGGCGCCCCTGCACGCCCTCGGCGCCGCCGCCGACGCCGTGCGCCGCCGCCGGTACGCGGGGACCGAGCACATCGCGACGTACATCATCGAGCGGAACATCAACTACACGAACGTCTGCGTGACGGCGTGCAAGTTCTGCGCCTTCTACGCGCCGCCGAAGGACACGAAGAAGGGCTGGACCCGCGACCTCGACGACATCCTGCGCCGCTGCGCGGAGACCGTGGAGCTCGGCGGCACCCAGATCATGTTCCAGGGCGGCCACCACCCGGACTACGGCGTCGAGTACTACGAGAAGCACTTCGCCGCCATCAAGCAGGCCTTCCCGCAGCTGGTCATCCACTCCCTCGGCGCCTCCGAGGTCGAGCACATGGCCCGGATCTCCCAGGTCTCCGTCGAGGAGGCGATCACCCGCATCCACGCCGCCGGTCTCGACTCCTTCGCGGGCGCCGGCGCCGAGCTGCTTCCGGAGCGGCCCCGCAAGGCCATCGCCCCGCTCAAGGAGAGCGGCGAGCGCTGGCTGGAGATCATGGAGATCGCCCACAAGCTGGGCGTCGAGTCCACCTCCACCATGCTGATGGGCACCGGCGAGACCAACGCCGAGCGGATCGAGCACCTGCGGATGATCCGTGACACGCAGGACCGGACGGGCGGCTTCCGGGCCTTCATCCCGTACACGTACCAGCCCGAGAACAACCACCTCAAGGGCCGCACGCACGCCACGCTCTTCGAGTACCTGCGCATGATCGCCATCGCCCGGCTCTTCCTCGACAACGTCGCGCACATCCAGGGCTCGTGGCTGACCACCGGCAAGGAGGTCGGCCAGCTCTCCCTGCACTACGGCGCCGACGACCTCGGCTCGATCATGCTGGAGGAGAACGTCGTCTCCTCGGCCGGTGCCAAGCACCGCTCCAACCGCCTGGAGATCATCGACCTGATCCGCAAGGCGGGCCGCGTCCCGGCGCAGCGCGCCACCACGTACGAGCACCTCGTCGTCCACGACGACCCGGCGAACGACCCGGTCGACGAGCGCGTCGTCTCGCACATCTCGTCGACCGCGATCGAGGGCGGCACGGCCCACCCGGAGCTCAAGCTCCTCGACGCCAACTGACGCGCGCGTGCTCACGATCCACGTCGCCGAGGCGTCGCCCGAGACCGCCGTCCTGGTGGACGGCGGTCTGATCGCCGCCGTCGGCCCGTACGAGGACCTGGCCGCCGTCCGCCCCGAGGCGCGGGTGCGGGAGTGGCCGGGCATCCTCACCCCCGGGCTCCTCAACCCGTTCGGTCCCGAGCTCCTGGAGGGCATGTACCACCCGGACCCCCGGGAGGCCGTCGGGTTCGGCACCGAGCCGATCCCGGGGGAGCGGGCGCAGCGGATCTTCCGGGCCGACCCGTCCCGACGCGGTGCCTCCGCGCGCCGCGCGGTGCAGCGGCTGCTCGCCCACGGCACGGTCGCGATCGCCGGCGAACTGCGCGACCGGGCCGCCGTGGACGCCGTACGCCGGGCAGGTCTCGCCCTCGCCCGACGCCCGGAGCGGCTTCCCGGCCCGCCGTCCTTCTCCCCGGCGCCGCTGGTGCTCCTGCCCGGCCTGGCGCCGGGCGGCCCGGCCCGCTTCGCCGTCTTCGACGTCCCGGACCGGGCGGCCCTGGTCCGCCTCGGCGCGTCGACCTGCGTGGCCACGGTCCTCGGCGGCCGACTGGTCTACCGGGCCCGCTGACCCTTCCCCGAGGCCGCCCCGGAAGGCTCGCCCAAGGAAAGCGGCGACTGCTTCGCCTCCACCGGACGCGCGTCCGCCTCCTTCACCAGGGCCAGGAAGCGCGGGTCCTTGGCGACGTTGGACAGATCGCGCACCGTCACTGGCGCCCACACTTTCCCGGCGTCCACGATGAGATTGACCACGCTCTTGCGGTACCAGTACTGCGTGGTCACCCTGTTGCCCAGCTCGCTGAATCCCCCGGCCCTCAGCCGCGTGTCCTCCTCACAGGTGGGGGCGTCCTTCGGCTCGTTCTCGCAGAGCCGGTCGCGACCAGCGTCCGGCCGTACCGACGCGACCATGCGGAAGGTCTCGCCGCCCGCCTTGATCCGGTACTCGGCCGTCCGGTCCTTCACCGGACGGATGTCGGTGATCGTCGCGGGCAGCAGCTCGTCCAGCAGAGCCGCCATCTTCTGCTGGTGCTGGGCGCGGCGCTCCCGCTCGGCCGGGGGCAGCCCCTCGGGGTTGTCCGGCGGCGGGACGCCCGGCGTCTCCTCCACGACCACCGGGGGATAGCTCGCCTTCGGGCCCCCGCCGACCACCGACACCCCCGGGACGGTCGTCCCGGGAGCGGCCCCCGGCAACAGCGCGAGACCGAGGGCCCCCGCCGTGACCACGCCGAACGCGGCAGCCCCGACCGCGAACCGGGACCGGGCCCGCCGCCTGAGGCCCTCACGCACCGCGAGCGGGGCGAGGTCGGGCAGCGGCGGCAGACCGTCCGTCGTCCGGTCCATGGCGTCGCGCAGCAGAACGATGTCGTCGTTGTCCTTCACGGTGGACCTCAGCCTTCTGTGATCGAGAGCCCGGCGTCGGCCAGGCGGACGCGGAGTCGGGCGAGGGAGCGCGAGCACTGGCTCTTGACGGTGGCCTCGCTGCACCGCAGCAGCGAGGCCACGGAGGCCACGCTCTGGTCGTCCCAGTAGCGCAGCACGACCATCGCCCGTGCCCTCGGCGGCAGCTCGGCGAGCGCCGCGAGCAGCGTCACGCGCAGGTCGGCGTGGTCGGCGGCGGGTTCCGGCACCGTCCCCCCGGTCCGGGTGAGCAGCAGCAGGTCCCGCAGCCGCCGCCGCCGCTCCGCCAGGAACGTGCGGGTGAGCACCGTCTTGGCGTACGCGTGCGGATGGTCGGCGGCGCCCGCGCGCCGCCAGTGCTGGTACAGCTTGGCCAGCGTGGTCTGGGTCAGGTCGCGGGCGGTCTCGGCGTCGCCGCAGAGGAGGTACGCGGTGCGGTACAGCCGCTGCTGCCCCGCCCGGGCGTACTCCTCGAACCCGTCGGCCGCCGGGCCGGCCGACACGCCGACGGAGGGGTCGGCCGATCGCCCGGCGGACACGCCGACGGAGGGGCCGGCCGCCCCGTCGTCCCGCCCGGCCGGGGAGCCGGGTCTCACTTCGATCGGTACCGCCATCGCGTTCCTGCCTTCTCTCGCCGTCGGTGTCGGCCGGTGTCGCACACTCATCCGTCCTTGAGCGCGGACGCGCCGAAAAGGTTGAAGCGGTACGAGGAGACATTTCGGCGGCTGCCACAATGACGGGGTGACCCGAGCATCCCTGGACAAGCAGCCGCACGAAGTCGCCTCGATGTTCGACGACGTGGCGGCGAACTACGACCTCACCAATGACGTGCTCTCCCTGGGCCAGGACCGGCGGTGGCGCAAGGAGGTCGCGAAGGCGGTCGACGCCCGCCCGGCGCAGAAGGTCCTCGACCTCGCGGCGGGCACGGCCACCTCCTCGCAGCCCTTCGCGCGGGCGGGGGCGTACGTCGTGCCCTGCGACTTCTCGATCGGCATGCTCCGCGTCGGCAAGCAGCGTCACCCGTGGATGCCGTTCACGGCGGGCGACGGGACGAAGCTGCCCTTCCGCGACGACGTGTTCGACGCCGTCACCATCTCCTTCGGGCTCCGCAACATCCAGGACACCGAGCAGGCGCTGCGCGAGCTGTACCGGGTGACGAAGCCCGGTGGCCGGGTGGTCATCTCCGAGTTCTCGCACCCGACCTGGGGGCCGTTCCGGACGGTGTACGAGGAGTACCTGATGCGCGCGCTGCCGCCGGTGGCCCGCGCCGTGTCCTCCAACCCCGACGCGTACGTGTACCTCGCGGAGTCCATCCGGTCCTGGCCGGACCAGCCGACCCTGGCGGGCATGCTCCGGAAGGCCGGCTGGTCGAAGGTGGCCTGGCGGAACCTGTCCGGCGGGATCGTCGCGCTCCACCGCGGCTTCAAGGCCTGACGGCCGCATCACGTACGACCGCTTCGCGTGGAGGGCGTCGACGACGCCGAGCTCGGGGGGAGTCCAGGAGGGCGGCGAAGGCCCGCGGGCAGTCGCCGTCCTCGTCGTCCTGGCCGGTGAGGGCGACGAGCAGCTCCGGGTGACGGGGCCGGTCACGGGTGATCACCGTGCCATCGCGCACAGCACGTGGAAACGCGCGTTCGTCACGGGGGAAAGCGGTGGGGTGACCCTCCGGTCCCGGCGCGACCGGCCCCCATAGACTTCGACACGTCCTTCCATCGCCGAACCACCGGGAGAAACCGCCGTGAGCGAGCAGCCCCTCTCCGAGCACACCGCGGACGTCATCGTCGTCGGAGCGGGTCCGGCCGGCTCCACCACCGCGTACTACCTCGCGAAGGCGGGACTCGACGTCCTCCTCCTGGAGAAGACGGCGTTCCCCCGCGAGAAGGTCTGCGGCGACGGCCTCACCCCCCGTGCCACCAAGCAGCTCGTCTCCATGGGCATCGACATCTCCGAAGAGGCCGGCTGGCTCCGGAACAAGGGCCTGCGGATCATCGGCGGCGGCGTCCGCCTGGAGCTGGACTGGCCGGAGCTCGCCTCGTACCCGGACTACGGACTCGTCCGCAAGCGCGACGACTTCGACGAGCAGCTGGCCCGCCAGGCGCAGAAGGCCGGCGCCCGCCTGTACGAGCGCTGCAACGTCGGCGCCCCGGTCATCGACGACCGCACGGGCCGGATCACCGGCGTCCACGCCAAGCTCGGCGAGGAGAAGCGCGAGGTCACCTTCCACGCCCCGCTGGTCGTCGCCGCCGACGGCAACTCCACCCGGATCTCCCTCGCCATGGGCCTGCACCGGCGCGAGGACCGGCCGATGGGCGTCGCGGTCCGCACGTACTTCACGTCTCCCCGGCACGACGACGACTACCTGGAGTCCTGGCTGGAGCTGTGGGACCGGCGCGGCCCGCAGGACCGGCTGCTTCCCGGCTACGGCTGGGTCTTCGGCATGGGCGACGGCACCTCCAACGTCGGCCTCGGCATCCTCAACTCCTCGAAGGCCTTCCGCGAGCTGGACTGGCGCGAGGTCCTCAAGGCCTGGTGCGCCTCGATGCCGGAGGACTGGGGCTTCACCCCGGACAACATGACGACGCCGATCCGCGGCGCCGCCCTCCCGATGGCCTTCAACCGCCAGCCGCACTACACCAGGGGCCTGCTGCTCGTCGGTGACGCGGGCGGCCTGGTCAACCCGTTCAACGGCGAAGGCATCGCGTACGCCATGGAGTCCGGCCAGATCGCGGCCGACGTGATCGTCCAGGCGCACGCCCGCACCACCCCCGCCCAGCGCGAGCTGGCCCTGCGGAACTACCCGCAGGTCCTCAAGGACACCTACGGCGGCTACTACACGCTCGGCCGTGCCTTCGTGAAGCTCATCGGCAACCCGAAGGTCATGAAGATCGCGACCCAGCGCGGCCTGACCCACCCGCTGCTGATGAAGTTCACCCTGAAGATGCTGGCCAACCTCACCGACCCGACGGGCGGCGACGCGATGGACCGCATCATCAACGGCCTGTCGAAGGTGGCCCCGAAGGCCTGACCCCGGTCGTACGCACGACGAAGGGCCGTCTCTCCCCCGAGGAGTGACGGCCCTTCGTCGCGAGCGGGAACGGATCAGAGGATGCGGACGGCGCCCGAGGGGGTGTCCCAGTCGAGGGAGCGCTCGACGACACCGGTCGACGGGTTCTGCGCGCCGACGTACATGCCGCCGCCCACGTAGATGGCGACGTGGTACGAGTTGCTGCGGCCGCCCCAGTACAGGATGTCGCCCGGCTGGAGGTCGCTCAGGGAGACCGAGGTGCCCATGCTCGACTGGGAGTACGAGATGCGGGGCAGGTCGATGCCGGCCTCGCGGTAGGCGGCCTGGACGAGGCCGGAGCAGTCCCAGGAGTTGGGGCCGGTGCCGCCGGAGACGTAGGCGTCACCGATCTGGGCGCGGGCGAAGGCCACGATCGCGGCGGCGGAGCCGGAGGGGGCCTGCGTCTGGCTGTCGTTCTCCGAGGCGGAGGACCCGCTGTCGGAGGACGAGGACGACGAGGAGCCGTTGTCCGAGGACGCGCTCGCGGACGTGGCGGCGAGCCGGGTGCGCTCGCGGTCGCGGGAGGCGCGCTCCTCGGCCTCCTGGCGCTCCTGCTCGGCCTTGAGGCGGGCCTCCTCGGCGCGCTCGGCCGCGGCCTTGCGGTCCGCCTCGGCCTTGGCCTTCTTGGCTTCCTTGGCGGCCTTCTGCAGCGCCGCGTTCTCCTGCGTCTGGAGGCTCTGGTCGAGCGCCTCCTGATGCGAGGCCTCGGCGGCGGCGGCGACGGCGCTGGCGAGGCCGGCGCCGGTCTCGAGGGAGCCCAGGGTGGGCATTTCGATGGTCTCGGTCACCGGCTCGGCATTCGCCGGCCCGGCAGCACCGGCCACCGCGATGGTGCCGAGGACGCCACCGGCGACTCCGGCTCGCAGCGCGAGCTTCGAGGCGCTGCGGCGGGGCTTCCGGTGGCTGGGTATGTGAGCGGTGTGGGACATGGGTACAACCGCTATCAGGGCTTCACGGTTCCTTCAAGAAACGTGGAGTGCGCCACAGTTGCGTTTGGAATCGGATAATCCGCTTCTGCGGAGCCCTTATTGACGCCGTAACGGGCAAAACGGGCACGCCTCAATCGGCCCTTGATCACAGGGTTTCACTGAAACGTCCGAATTGCCCGCCGCTTACCACCTCTTGACGCCGATGGCCAAGCCCCGGATTTTTGACGCCTTCGACCTGTGGTGCAGGTCACACCCGCGTCTCACGAACGCTCGTGAACGCGCGCACACGTCCACCCGCGTCCGCCGAGCCCCTCGACCGGGCGACGGGCGGATCCTTTATCAGTCGGATCCGTCTATCGCCAATTTGCCTGTAGGGGGCATCCTTTGATAGTGGACACCCCCTCCGATCAGCGATTTCCGATCCGGATGTCACATCTGGTGATCGCCTGGGCGCTTCGCGTGACAATCTCACCGCTCATCCGACTTCATGATCCTTCGTCGGGTGGTGGAGATCACAAACTCACTGCCGTACCCCGTGTCGCAGATCACAGATGGGCGGGCATAAGATGCGGGACAGCCGGGCTTGTGAACTGCCTCACATGGGGGTGATCTTTCAGGTCCGGCCGTGCGGTCCAACGGTCAAGGACGACTGGAAGGAGCGAGGAGCGTGAATGCGTACGCGCCCGTCCTCGTGCTCGGTGCCCTGGGTGCGGGGTTTGCGATCTTCTCCGTGGTCATGGCCACGCTTATCGGTCCAAAGCGATACAACAGGGCAAAACTTGAGGCGTACGAGTGCGGCATCGAGCCGACACCCACTCCCGCCGGCGGCGGCCGCTTCCCGATCAAGTACTACCTGACGGCGATGCTCTTCATCGTCTTCGACATCGAGATCGTCTTCCTCTACCCCTGGGCCGTCACCTTCGACGCCCTGGGGCTTTTCGGGCTCGTGGAGATGTTGCTCTTCGTGCTCACCGTCTTCGTCGCCTACGCCTACGTGTGGCGTCGCGGCGGCCTGGAATGGGACTGAGGGGCTGAGGGGCACCTATGGGACTCGAAGAGAAACTCCCGAGCGGCTTTCTGCTGACGACGGTCGAACAGGCCGCGGGCTGGGTGCGCAAGGCGTCCGTGTTCCCCGCGACCTTCGGCCTCGCCTGCTGCGCCATCGAGATGATGACCACCGGAGCCGGCCGGTACGACCTGGCCCGCTTCGGCATGGAGGTCTTCCGCGGCTCGCCGCGCCAGGCCGACCTGATGATCGTGGCCGGCCGGGTCAGCCAGAAGATGGCGCCCGTCCTGAGGCAGGTCTACGACCAGATGCCCAACCCCAAGTGGGTCATCTCCATGGGCGTCTGCGCCTCCTCGGGCGGCATGTTCAACAACTACGCGATCGTCCAGGGCGTCGACCACATCGTGCCGGTCGACATCTACCTGCCCGGCTGTCCGCCGCGCCCGGAGATGCTGCTCGACGCGATCCTCAAGCTCCACCAGAAGATCCAGACCTCCAAGCTCGGCGTGAACGCCGAGGAGGCGGCCCGGGAGGCGGAGGAAGCGGCGCTCAAGGCGCTGCCCACGATCGAGCTGAAGGGTCTTCTCCGGTGAGTGACGAAACCCCGAACCCCGAGAAGGAGCTGAGCGAGCAGAACCTGCCCGGTCAGCGCGGGGACCACGGCGAGGAGGTCCGCGTCCAGCGCGGCATGTTCGGAGCCCAGAGCGGCGCCGACACCTCCGGCTACGGCGGCCTCGTCCGCTCGATCCGGCTCCCCGGCCCGGCCACCCGCCCCTACGGCGGCTGGTTCGACGAGGTCGCCGACGAGCTCGAAGGCGCCCTGGAGGAGCAAGGGCTCCTCCCGGACAACGCCATCGAGAAGACGGTCGTCGACCGCGACGAGCTCACCTTCCACATCGAGCGCGAGCACCTCGTCCGGGTCGCCCGCACCCTGCGCGACGACCCGGCGCTCCGCTTCGAGCTGTGCACGGGCGTCTCCGGCGTCCACTACCCCGGGGACAAGGGCCGCGAGCTGCACGCCGTCTACCACCTGCGCTCGCTCACCCACGGCCGGCTGATCCGCCTGGAGGTCTCGGCCCCCGACGCCGACCCGCGCATCCCGTCCCTCGTCACCGTCTACCCGACGAACGACTGGCACGAGCGCGAGACGTACGACTTCTTCGGCATCGTCTTCGACGGCCACCCCGCCCTCACCCGGATCATGATGCCGGACGACTGGCAGGGCCACCCGCAGCGCAAGGACTACCCCCTCGGCGGCATCGCCGTCGAGTACAAGGGCGCCCAGATCCCGGCTCCGGACCAGCGGAGGTCGTACTCGTGACCACTCCCCACGCGTCTCCCCGCGAGACGACAGAAGGCACCGTCTACACGGTGACCGGCGGCGACTGGGAAGAGGTCGTCCAGTCCGCGGCCAAGGCCGACGACGAACGCATCATCGTCAACATGGGCCCCCAGCACCCGTCCACCCACGGCGTGCTCCGGCTCATCCTGGAGATCGACGGCGAGACCGTCACCGAGGCCCGCTGCGGCATCGGCTACCTCCACACCGGCATCGAGAAGAACCTCGAGTACCGGACCTGGACGCAGGGCACCACCTTCGTCACGCGCATGGACTACCTCACCTCGTTCTACAACGAGACGGCGTACTGCCTCGGCGTGGAGAAGCTGCTCGGCATCACCGAGCAGATCCCGGACCGGGCCAGCGTCATCCGGGTCCTCCTGATGGAGCTCAACCGGCTCTCCTCCCACCTGGTGTGCATCGCCACCGGCGGCATGGAGCTCGGCGCCACCACGATCATGATCTACGGCTTCCGGGACCGCGAGATGATCCTGGACCTGTACGAGCTGATCACGGGCCTGCGCATGAACCACGCGTTCATCCGCCCCGGCGGCCTCGCCCAGGACCTCCCGCCCGGCGCCGTCGACGCCGTGCGCGAGTTCGTGAAGACCATGAAGAAGAACCTGCCGGAGTACGACAAGCTCGCCACCGGCAACCCCATCTTCAAGGCCCGCATGCAGGACGTCGGCTACCTCGACCTCACCGGCTGCATGGCGCTCGGCGCCACCGGACCGATCCTGCGCTCGGCGGGCCTCCCGCACGACCTGCGCAAGACCGACCCGTACTGCGGCTACGAGAACTACGAGTTCGACGTCCCGACCGCCGACACCTGCGACTCCTACGGACGTTTCCTCGTCCGCCTGGAGGAGATGCGGCAGTCCCTCCGGATCGTCGAGCAGTGCCTCGACCGCCTGGCACCGGGCGACGTCATGGTCGGCGACAAGAAGATCGCCTGGCCCGCGCAGCTCGCGCTCGGCACCGACGGCCTCGGCAACTCCACCGACCACATCAAGAAGATCATGGGCACCTCCATGGAGGCCCTGATCCACCACTTCAAGCTGGTCACCGAGGGCTTCCGGGTCCCCGCGGGACAGGCCTACGCGGCCGTCGAGTCGCCCAAGGGCGAGCTCGGCGTGCACGTCGTGTCCGACGGCGGCACCCGCCCCTTCCGGGTCCACTTCCGCGACCCGTCCTTCACCAACCTCCAGGCCATGGCCGCGATGTGCGAGGGCGGCCAGGTCGCCGACGTCATCGTCGCCGTCGCCTCCATCGACCCCGTGATGGGAGGCGTCGACCGATGACCGACCAGATCAGTCTGGGCATGCCCCAGCTCCCCGCCCCCGCCTACCCGGCCGAGGTCCACGCCCGGCTGACGGAGGACGCGCGGGCGATCATCGCCCGCTACCCGGACTCCCGCTCCGCGCTCCTGCCGATGCTGCACCTCGTGCAGTCGGAGGAGGGCCACGTGACCCGGACCGGCATGGCGTTCTGCGCCGACCTGCTCGGCCTCACCACCGCCGAGGTCACCGCCGTCGCCACCTTCTACTCGATGTACCGGCGCAAGCCCTCCGGCGACTACCAGGTCGGCGTCTGCACCAACACGCTCTGCGCGGTCATGGGCGGCGACGCCATCTTCGAGGAGCTGAAGGCCCACCTCGGCGTCGGCAACGACGAGACGACCGACGACGGCAAGATCACCCTCGAGCACATCGAGTGCAACGCGGCCTGCGACTTCGCCCCCGTGGTGATGGTCAACTGGGAGTTCTTCGACAACCAGACCCCCGAGTCCGCCAAGAAGATGGTGGACGACCTCCGGGCCGGGCGGACCGTCGAACCCACCCGCGGCGCCCCGCTCTGCACCTTCAAGGAGACCGCCCGCATCCTGGCCGGCTTCCCCGACGAGCGCCCCGGCGCCGTCGAGGCCACCGGCGGAGCGGGCCCCGCCTCCCTCGTCGGCCTGCGCCTGGCCAAGGGCGAGAGCCCGTCCCACCGAATCGTCCACCCGCGCGGTGAGTCCTCCGGTCAGGAGGGGGAGTGATGACCTTGGCCGCCGAGATCAACAACAGCAGTCCCGAGAAGCTTCTGGCGCCCGTCCTGTCCGCCTTCTGGGACCAGCCCGACTCCTGGACCCTGGAGACCTACGAACGGCACGAGGGATACCGGGGCCTCAGGAAGGCCCTCGCGATGAGCCCCGACGACCTCATCGCGTACGTCAAGGAATCCGGTCTCCGCGGACGCGGCGGCGCCGGCTTCCCCACCGGCATGAAGTGGCAGTTCATCCCGCAGGGCGACGGCAAGCCGCACTACCTCGTCGTCAACGCCGACGAGTCCGAGCCCGGCACCTGCAAGGACATCCCCCTCCTCTTCGCCAACCCGCACTCCCTCATCGAGGGCATCGTGATCGCCTGCTACGCGATCCGGTCGAACCACGCCTTCATCTATCTGCGCGGCGAGGTCGTCCCCGTCCTGCGCCGCCTCCACGAGGCCGTCCGGGAGGCCTACGCGGCCGGCTACCTCGGCACGAACGTCCTCGGCAGCGGACTCGACCTCGAACTCACCGTGCACGCCGGCGCCGGCGCGTACATCTGCGGTGAGGAGACCGCGCTGCTCGACTCGCTCGAAGGGCGCCGCGGCCAGCCCCGGCTGCGCCCGCCCTTCCCCGCGGTCGCCGGTCTGTACGCCTGCCCCACTGTCGTGAACAACGTCGAGTCCATCGCGTCCGTTCCCGCCATCCTCAACAAGGGCAAGGAATGGTTCACGTCGATGGGCAGCGAGAAGTCCCCGGGCTTCACGCTCTACTCGCTGAGCGGGCACGTCGCCTCGCCCGGCCAGTACGAGGCGCCCCTCGGGATCACCCTGCGCCAGCTCCTCGACATGAGCGGCGGCATGCGCCCCGGCCACCGCCTCAAGTTCTGGACCCCCGGCGGCTCCTCCACGCCCATGTTCACCGACGAGCACCTCGACGTGCCCCTCGACTACGAGGGCGTCGGCGCCGCCGGATCCATGCTCGGCACCAAGGCGCTCCAGTGCTTCGACGAGACCACCTGCGTCGTCCGGGCCGTCACCCGCTGGACCGAGTTCTACGCCCACGAGTCCTGCGGCAAGTGCACCCCCTGCCGCGAGGGCACGTACTGGCTCGTCCAGCTGCTCCGCGACATCGAGGCGGGGCGCGGACGGATGTCCGACCTCGACAAACTCAACGACATCGCCGACAACATCAACGGCAAGTCGTTCTGCGCCCTCGGCGACGGCGCCGCCTCGCCGATCTTCTCCTCGCTCAAGTACTTCCGCGCGGAGTACGAGCAGCACATCACCGGCCGGGGCTGCCCCTTCGACCCGGCCAAGTCGACCGCCTGGGCGGACAACCACAAGGAGGTGACGGCATGACGGTCACCACGGCCGGCCCGGCGGGCGGCTCCCCGGCGGTACCGCCCGAGGACCTCGTCACGCTGACCATCGACGGCGCCGAGATCTCCGTCCCCAAGGGGACCCTGGTCATCCGCGCCGCCGAACAGCTCGGCATCGAGATCCCGCGCTTCTGCGACCACCCGCTCCTCGACCCCGCCGGCGCCTGCCGCCAGTGCATCGTCGAGGTCGAGGGCCAGCGCAAGCCGATGGCCTCCTGCACCATCACCTGCACCGACGGCATGGTGGTGAAGTCCCAGCTCACCTCCCCCGTGGCCGAGAAGGCCCAGCACGGCGTGATGGAGCTGCTGCTCATCAACCACCCGCTGGACTGCCCCGTCTGCGACAAGGGCGGCGAGTGCCCCCTGCAGAACCAGGCCATGTCCCACGGGCAGGCCGAGTCCCGCTTCGAGGGCGTCAAGCGGACGTACGAGAAGCCCGTCCCGCTCTCCACCCAGGTGCTGCTCGACCGCGAGCGGTGCGTGCTCTGCGCCCGCTGCACCCGCTTCTCCAACCAGGTCGCCGGCGACCCGATGATCGAGCTGGTCGAGCGCGGCGCGCTCCAGCAGGTCGGCACCGGCGTGGGCGACCCCTTCGAGTCGTACTTCTCCGGCAACACCATCCAGATCTGCCCGGTCGGCGCCCTCACCTCGGCCGCCTACCGCTTCCGCTCCCGCCCCTTCGACCTGGTCTCCTCCCCGTCGGTGTGCGAGCACTGCGCGGGCGGCTGCGCCACCCGCACCGATCACCGGCGCGGCAAGGTCATGCGGCGGCTCGCCGCCGAGGACCCGGAGGTCAACGAGGAGTGGATCTGCGACAAGGGCCGGTTCGGCTTCCGGTACGCGCAGCAGCGCGACCGGTTGACGACCCCGCTCGTCCGGAACCCCGGCACCGGTGAGCTGGAGACCGCCTCCTGGCCCGAGGCCCTGGAGGCCGCCGCCCGCGGGCTCGTCCGCGGGCGCACCGGCGTCCTCACCGGAGGCAGGCTGACCGTCGAGGACTCCTACGCGTACGCCAAGTTCGCCCGGGTCGCCCTCGACACCAACGACATCGACTTCCGGGCCCGGATCCACTCCGGCGAGGAGGCCGACTTCCTGGCCTCCGCCGTGGCCGGACGAGGACGGGACCTGGACGGCAGCGGTGTCACGTACACCTCGCTCGAAGCCGCCCCGGCCGTCCTCCTCGTCGGTCTGGAGTCCGAGGAGGAGGCCCCCGGCGTCTTCCTGCGGCTCCGCAAGGCCTGGCGGAAGAAGGGCCAGAAGACGTACGCGGTCGCCGCGTTCGCGACCCGGGGCCTGGAGAAGGCGGGCGGCACCCTGCTGCCCGCCGCCCCCGGCACCGAGACCGAGTGGCTCGACGCGCTGACCTCCCGGGTCGGCCTGGAGGGCGACGGCCTCGCCGCCGCCCAGGCCCTCCGCCAGGACGGCGCCGTCATCGCCGTCGGCGAGCGCCTCGCCGGTGTCCCCGGCGCCCTCACCGCCGCCCTGCGCGCCTCGACCGCCACCGGCGCCCGGCTCGTGTGGATCCCGCGCCGTGCCGGTGAACGCGGAGCCGTCGAGGCCGGAGCGCTCCCGGCGCTGCTGCCCGGCGGCCGGCCCGCGACCGACCCCCGCGCGCGTGAGGAGGTCGCCGCCGCCTGGGGCGTCCGCGAACTCCCGCACCGCTACGGCCGCGACACCGGCCAGATGATCGAGGCCGCCGCCACCGGCGAACTCGGCTCCCTGCTCGTCGCGGGCGTCGAGGTCGCCGACCTGCCCGACCCGGCACGCGCGCGCGAGGCCCTCGACGCGGCCTTCGTGGTCTCCCTGGAGCTGCGGCCCAGCGAGGTCACCGCCCGCGCCGACGTCGTCCTGCCGGTCGCCGCCGTCGCCGAGAAGGCCGGCACCTTCCTCAACTGGGAAGGCAGGGCCCGGCTCTTCGAGGCCGCGCTCAAGCCCGAGCAGATGACCCGGCCCGTCGCGCCGGGCGACGCGCGCGTGCTCCACATGCTCGCCGACGCCCTCGACGTCCACCTGGCGCTGCCCGACCTCAGGGCCGTACGGCGGGAGCTGGACCGGCTCGGGGGCTGGACCGAGCAGCGGGCGTCCGAGCCCGTCGAGCCCGGCCGGCCCGCGCCCCGGGCCGGTGACGGCGAGGCCGTCCTCGCCGGGCACCGGCTCCTGCTCGACCTGGGCCGGCTCCAGGAGGGCGACACCGCGCTCGCCGGCACCCGGCACGCGGCGGTCGCCCGGCTCTCCGCCGCCACCGCCGCCGACACCGGCGTCAAGGACGGCGACGTCCTGGAGGTGACAGGCCCCGCCGGCTCGGTCGCGTTCCCGCTCCAGATCACCGAGATGCCCGACCGGGTCGTCTGGGTCCCGCTGAACTCGGCCGGCCGGGGTGTCCTCTCCGACACCGGCGCCCGCCCCGGCGACCTGGTCCGCATCGGCGCGGTCATCACGACGGAGGTCCAGGCATGAACACCCTCGCCGCCGAAGACCTGTCCATGTTCGGCACGGACCCCTGGTGGCTCGTGCTGATCAAGGCCGTCTTCTGCTTCGCCTTCCTGATGATCACCGTGCTCTTCTCCATCGTGTGGGAGCGCAAGGTCGTCGCCTGGATGCAGCTGCGCGTCGGCCCCAACCGGCACGGCCCCTGGGGCCTCCTCCAGTCCCTCGCGGACGGCATCAAGCTGATGCTCAAGGAGGACGTGATCGTCAAGAAGGCCGACAAGGTCGTCTACGTCCTCGCCCCGATCGTCGCCGCGATCCCCGCGTTCATGGCGATCGCCGTGATCCCCTTCGGCCCGGCCGGCAACGAGGTCTCGATCTTCGGCCACCGCACCGCGATGCAGCTCACCGACCTGCCGATCGCGATGCTGTACGTCCTCGCGGTCGCCTCCGTCGGCATCTACGGCATCGTCCTCGCGGGCTGGTCCTCGGGCTCCACGTACCCGCTCCTCGGTGGTCTGCGCTCCTGCGCGCAGATGATCTCGTACGAGATCGCCATGGGCGCGGCCTTCGCCTCCGTCTTCCTCTACTCCGGGTCGATGTCGACCTCGGCGATCGTCGAGGCGCAGGCGGACCGCTGGTTCGTGATCCTGCTGCCGGTGTCGTTCATCATCTACATCGTCACGATGGTCGGTGAGACGAACCGCGCCCCCTTCGACATGCCGGAGTCCGAGGGCGACCTCGTCGGCGGCTTCAACACCGAGTACTCGTCCATCAAGTTCGCGATGTTCATGCTCGCCGAGTACGTGAACATGGTGACGGTCTCGGCCGTGTCGGTGACCCTCTTCCTGGGCGGCTGGCGGGCCCCGTACCCGGTCTCCACCTTCTGGGAGGGCGCGAACCACGGCTGGTGGCCGATGCTCTGGTTCGTCCTCAAGGTGCAGCTGCTGCTGTTCTTCTTCATCTGGCTCCGCGGCACCCTGCCCCGCGTCCGCTACGACCAGCTGATGAAGCTCGGCTGGAAGGTCCTCATCCCGGTCTCCGTGGTCTGGCTGATGCTGGTCGCCACCGTCCGGGCGCTGCGGAACGAGAACATCGCCTTCACCAACATCGTCCTGTACGTGGCCGGAGCCGTCCTCGGGCTGCTGCTGCTGTCCTTCGTGGTCGACGTGTTCCGCGACCGGAAGGCGAAGGCGGAAGCGGCCGGTCCGGCCGACGAGCCCGCCTTCGACCCGATGGCCGGAGGCTTCCCCGTACCGCCCAAGCCCGGACAGTCCCTGCCGCCCGTGCCCCGGCGCGGGCCTCGGCGGGACCAGGACCTCGTTGTCAGTGGCGCCCCCGATACTGCTACTGCGAGTGATGGAAAGGAGACGGACGGTGTCTGACTTCCAGAATCCGGTGGCTGGCTTCGGCGTGACCTTCAAGGCCATGTTCAAGAAGCGGCTGACCGAGCAGTACCCGGAGCAGCAGAAGACGACGGCGCCCCGCTTCCACGGCCGGCACCAGCTCAACCGTCACCCCGACGGTCTGGAGAAGTGCGTCGGCTGCGAGCTGTGCGCCTGGGCCTGTCCGGCCGACGCCATCTACGTGGAGGGCGCGGAGAACACGGACGAGGAGCGCTACTCGCCCGGTGAGCGCTACGGCCGCGTCTACCAGATCAACTACGCCCGCTGCATCCTGTGCGGGCTGTGCATCGAGGCCTGCCCCACGCGGGCGCTGACGATGACCAACGAGTTCGAACTGGCCGACTCCTCCCGCGCGAACCTGATCTACACCAAGGAGCAGCTCCTCGCGGGTCTCGAGGAGACCATGGTCGACACCCCGCACGCGATCTTCCCCGGCATGACCGAGCAGGACTACTACCGGGGCCTCGTCACCGAGGCCGCGCCCGGGACCGTCCCGCAGGTCGCCGTGTCCAAGGGGGAGAAGGGCGAAGACGAGGAGGTGGACGCATGAGCGCGAACCTCGCGGCGTACACCACGTCTTCGGGTGAGGCCTTCCAGTTCTGGGTGCTCGGCACCGTCGCCGTCGTCGGCGCGCTGTGCACGATCCTGATGAGGCGGGCCGTGCACTCGGCGCTCTGCCTCGCCGGGACCATGATCATCCTGGCGGTCTTCTACCTGGCCAACGGGGCGTACTTCCTCGGCATCGTCCAGATCGTCGTCTACACCGGCGCGATCATGATGCTCTTCCTCTTCGTCGTCATGCTGGTCGGCGTCACGGCCGCGGACTCGCTGAAGGAGACCCTCAAGGGCCAGCGCTGGTGGGCCGCCGCCTGCGGGCTCGGCTTCGGCATCCTGCTCGCCGCCGGCATCGGGAACGCGTCCCTGACGGAGTTCGCCGGACTCGGCGCCGCCAACAGCGCGTACGGCGGGAACGTGGAGGGCCTCGCCGCCCTCATCTTCACCAAGTACGTCTTCGCCTTCGAGATGACCGGCGCGCTCCTCATCACCGCCGCGGTCGGCGCGATGGTGCTCACCCACCGGGAGCGCACCGAGCGGGCCCGCACCCAGCGCGAGCTCTCCGAGCAGCGCGTACGGGAAGGCAAGCACGTCCCGCCGCTCCCGGCGCCCGGCGTCTACGCCCGGCACAACGCCGTGGACATCGCGGGACTGCTGCCCGACGGCACCCCGGCGGAGCTCACCGTCATGCAGACCCTGCGCAAGCGGGGCCAGATCCGGGACGTGTCCACCGAGGCGCTCGCCGACCTCAAGGCCCTGGAGCAGCGCTCCGAGGAGCGGCTCGGCCGGGACCGGGACGAAGAGGAGTCCAGCCGGTGAATCCCGTCAACTACCTGTATCTCGCCGCCCTGCTGTTCACCATCGGTGCGGCCGGGGTGCTGATCCGGCGCAACGCGATCGTGGTCTTCATGTGCGTCGAGCTGATGCTCAACGCCTGCAACCTCGCGTTCGTCGCCTTCTCCCGTATGCACGGAAACCTCGACGGCCAGATCATCGCCTTCTTCACGATGGTCGTCGCCGCCGCGGAGGTCGTCGTCGGGCTCGCGATCATCGTGTCCGTCTTCCGTGCCCGCCACTCGGCCTCGGTCGACGACGCCAGCCTGATGAAGCTGTGAGGGGCTGACCGTGGAAAATCTCATTGCGCTGCTCGTCGGGGCGCCCCTGCTCGGCGCGGCCGTCCTGCTCTGCGGCGGACGGCGGCTCGACAAGGCCGGGCACTGGATCGGCACGCTGCTCGCGGCCGTCTCCTTCGTCATCGGCCTGGCGCTCTTCGCCGACATGCTCGGCAGGAGCGCCGACGACCGGGCCCTGCACCAGCGGCTCTTCACCTGGATCCCCGTCGAGGGCTTCCAGGCGGACATCGCCTTCCAGCTCGACCAGCTGTCGATGACCTTCGTCCTGCTGATCAGCGGGGTCGGCACGCTCATCCACGTCTACTCCATCGGGTACATGGAGCACGACGAGCGCCGCCGCCGCTTCTTCGGCTACCTCAACCTGTTCGTCGCGGCGATGCTGCTGCTCGTCCTCGCCGACAACTACCTGCTCCTGTACTTCGGCTGGGAGGGCGTCGGCCTCGCCTCGTACCTCCTGATCGGCTTCTGGCAGCACAAGCCCAGCGCGGCCACCGCCGCCAAGAAGGCCTTCCTGGTCAACCGGGTCGGCGACATGGGCCTCTCCATCGCCATCATGATCATGTTCACCACCTTCGGCACCTTCGCCTTCGGGCCGGTCCTGGCGGCGAGCGGCCAGGCCTCCGAGGGCACGATGACCGCGATCGGTCTGATGCTGCTCCTCGCCGCCTGCGGCAAGTCGGCCCAGGTGCCGCTGCAGTCCTGGCTCGGGGACGCGATGGAGGGCCCGACCCCGGTCTCGGCCCTCATCCACGCGGCCACGATGGTGACCGCCGGCGTCTACCTGATCGTCCGCTCCGCCGACATCTTCAACGCGGCGCCGGACGCGCAGACGGTGGTCGTCGTGGTCGGCGCGGTCACGCTCCTCTTCGGTGCGATCGTCGGTTGCGCCAAGGACGACATCAAGAAGGCGCTCGCCGGTTCGACGATGTCGCAGATCGGCTACATGATCCTGGCGGCCGGCCTCGGCCCCATCGGCTACGTCTTCGCGATCATGCACCTGGTGACCCACGGCTTCTTCAAGGCCGGGCTGTTCCTCGGCGCCGGTTCGGTCATGCACGGCATGAACGACGAGGTCGACATGCGGAAGTACGGCGGCCTCCGGAAGTACATGCCGGTCACCTTCGTCACCTTCGGCCTCGGCTACCTCGCGATCATCGGCTTCCCCGGCCTGTCCGGCTTCTTCTCCAAGGACATGATCATCGAGGCGGCCTTCGCCAAGGGCGGCACCCAGGGCTGGATCCTCGGCTCGGTCACCCTGCTCGGCGCGGCCATCACCGCGTACTACATGACCCGCGTGATGATCATGACCTTCTTCGGCGAGAAGCGCTGGCAGCCGGCCCCGGACCCGGACAAGGCGCCGGGCGTCGAGCCCGGAATCGAGGTGGCTCCCGGCGAGATGCCGCACCCGCACGAGTCGCCCAGGTCCATGACGATCCCGATGATCGTGCTGGCATTCGGCTCGGTCTTCGCGGGCGGCTTCTTCGGCATCGGCGACCGGTTCGTGCACTGGCTGGAGCCCGTCACCGGCTACGCGCACGGCCATCCGCCGATCAGCGCCGCCGCCGTCACCTCCGCCACCGTCGCCGTCATGGTGATCGGCGTCGGCCTCGCCTACCTCCAGTACGGGCGCGGGCCCGTCCCGGTGGTCGCCCCGCGCGGCTCGCTGCTCACCCGGGCCGCCCGCCGCGACCTGCTCCAGGACGACTTCAACCACGCCGTCTTCGTCCGCGGCGGCACCCACCTGACCCGCTCGCTGGTCTACGTCGACCACAGCCTGGTCGACGGCGTGGTCAACGGCACCGCGGCCTCCGTCGGCGGACTCTCCGGCCGGCTGCGCAAGCTCCAGAACGGCTACGCCCGCTCGTACGCGGTCTCCATGTTCGGAGGTACTGCGGTGCTGATCGCCGCGACCCTGCTGATGAGGGCGGTGTAACCACCATGTCATTCCCGCTCCTTACGGTGACGGCAGCGGTTCCGGCGGTCGGTGCGATCCTCACCGCCGCCGTCCCCGCCGCCCGCCGCACCGCCGCCAAGTGGCTGGCGCTGCTCGTCTCCCTCGCCACGCTGGTGCTCGCCGCCGTCGTCTTCGTACGGTTCGAGCCCGGCGGCGAGCGGTACCAGCTGACCGAATCGCACGCCTGGATCAAGGACTTCGGCGTCCGCTACGAGCTCGGCGTGGACGGCATCGGGGTGGCGCTCATCGCGCTCACCGCGCTGCTGATCCCGTTCATCGTCCTGGCCGGCTGGCACGACGCCGACCCCCTGGAGACGAAGAGCAGCCGCTGGCGGCCGACGCAGGGCTTCTTCGCCCTGATCCTCATGGTCGAGGCGATGGTGATCCTCTCCTTCGAGGCCACCGACGTCTTCCTCTTCTACATCCTGTTCGAAGCCATGCTCATCCCGATGTACTTCCTCATCGGCGGCTTCGGCGACCGCGCCCACGCGGGCTCCGACGAGAACGCGGCGGCCCAGCGCTCGTACGCGGCGGTCAAGTTCCTCCTCTACAACCTGGCCGGCGGCCTCATCATGCTGGCCGCCGTCATCGGGCTCTACGTGGTCGCGGGGAACTTCTCGCTCACGGAGATCGCGGCGGCGCGCGCCGACGGCTCGCTGGAGATGGCGACCAACACCGAGCGGCTGCTGTTCCTCGGCTTCTTCTTCGCCTTCGCGGTGAAGGCGCCGCTCTGGCCGCTGCACACCTGGCTGCCGAACGCGATGGGGGAGGCCACCGCCCCGGTCGCCGTCCTCATCACCGCCGTCGTCGACAAGGTCGGCACCTTCGCGATGCTCCGCTTCTGCCTCGGGCTCTTCCCCGAGGCCTCGAAGTGGGCCACGCCCGCGATCATCGTCCTCGCCCTCATCAGCATCGTGTACGGGGCGCTGCTCGCGGTCGGCCAGCGGGACATCAAGCGCCTGGTGGCCTACGCGTCGATCTCGCACTTCGGCTTCATCATCCTGGGCATCTTCGCGATGACCAGCCAGGGCCAGTCCGGTGCCACGCTCTACATGGTCAACCACGGCATCTCGACGGCCGCCCTGATGCTCGTCGCCGGCTTCCTGATCTCCCGGCGCGGCTCGCGGCTCATCGCCGACTACGGCGGGGTGCAGAAGGTCGCCCCGGTGCTCGCCGGCACCTTCCTGATCGGCGGTCTCGCGACCCTGTCACTGCCCGGACTCGCGCCGTTCGTCAGCGAGTTCCTGGTCCTGGTCGGCACCTACGCCCGCTATCCGGTGGCCGGGATCATCGCCACCACCGGCATCGTCCTCGCCGCGCTCTACACCCTCGTCCTGTACCAGCGGACGATGACCGGGCCGGTGAAGGAGGAGGTGCGGTCGCTGCCCGACCTGCGGGCGCGCGAACTGGCGGTGGTCGTCCCGCTGATCGCCGTCCTGATCTTCCTCGGGGTCTTCCCGAAGCCGCTCACGGACGTCGTCAACCCGGCGGTGCAGCACACCATGTCCGACGTCCAGCAGAAGGACCCCCAGCCCGAAGTGGAGGCCGCCAAGTGAGCCCCATGGCTGTCCACAGCTTGTGGACGACAGCGGCCGAGCCGCTGAACAAGATCCAGACGCCCCACATCGAGTACACCCAGCTGTCACCCGTACTCATCGTGATCGGCGCCGCGATCCTCAGCGTCCTCGTCGAGGCCTTCGTGCCCCGCAAGGCCCGCTACCACAGTCAGCTGTTCCTCAGCGTGGTGGCGCTCGTCGCCGCCTTCGCCGCGATCGTCGCCCTGGCCGCCGGCGGCTACGGTTCCACCAAGGCCCACATCGCGGCCATGGGCGCCATCGCCGTCGACGGACCCGCCCTCTTCCTCCAGGGCACCATTCTCCTCGCCTCCGTCGTGGCGATCTTCACCTTCGCCGAGCGCAGGCTCGACCCGGCCGACCACGGCCACAAGGTCGACTCCTTCGCCGCCGAAGCGGCCGCCGTCCCCGGCAGCGACCAGGAGAAGGCCGCCGTCAAGGCCGGGTTCACCACCACCGAGGTGTTCCCGCTCGCCCTCTTCGCCGTCGCCGGCATGCTGGTCTTCCCGGCGGCGAACGACCTCCTGACGCTCTTCGTCGCCCTGGAGGTCTTCTCCCTCCCGCTGTACCTGCTCTGCGCCGTCGCCCGCCGCAAGCGGCTGATGTCGCAGGAGGCGGCCGTCAAGTACTTCCTGCTCGGCGCCTTCTCCTCGGCCTTCCTGCTCTTCGGGATCGCCCTGCTCTACGGCTACGCGGGCTCCGTCTCGTACGCCGTCATCGCCGACGTCGTCGACGGCGCCGTCGGCACCGTGAACCCGGCGCTCGCCGACACCATGGGCAACGACGCGCTGCTGCTCATCGGCTTCGCCATGGTCCTGACGGGGCTCCTCTTCAAGGTCGGCGCCGTGCCGTTCCACATGTGGACCCCGGACGTCTACCAGGGCGCTCCGACCCCCGTCACCGGCTTCATGGCCGCCGCGACGAAGGTCGCCGCGTTCGGCGCGCTGCTCCGCCTGCTGTACGTGGTGCTGCCCGGCCTCACCTGGGACTGGCGGCCGGTCATGTGGGGCGTCGCCATCGTCACCATGCTGGGCGGTGCGATCGTCGCCATCACCCAGACCGACATCAAGCGGCTCCTCGCGTACTCGTCGATCGCGCACGCGGGCTTCCTGCTCGCGGGTGTCATCGCGGCCACGCCGAGCGGGATCTCGTCGGTCCTGTTCTACCTCGGCGCGTACTCCTTCGTGACGATCGGCGCCTTCGCCGTCGTCACCCTGGTCAGGGACGCCGGCGGCGAGGCCACCCACCTGTCCAAGTGGGCCGGTCTCGGGCGTCGTTCGCCGCTCGTCGCGGCGGTCTTCGCGGTCTTCCTGCTCGCCTTCGCCGGCATCCCGCTGACCTCCGGCTTCTCCGGGAAGTTCGCCGTCTTCAAGGCGGCGGCGGAGGGCGGCGCGGGCGCGCTCGTCGTGGTCGGCGTGATCTCCTCGGCGATCGCCGCGTTCTTCTACATCCGGGTGATCGTGCTCATGTTCTTCAGCGAGCCGAAGGCGGACGGCCCGACGGTCGCCGTGCCCTCGGCCCTGACGACCCTCACCATCACGGCGGGCGTGGTGGTCACGCTGGTGCTCGGCCTCGCGCCGCAGTACTTCCTGGACCTCGCGAACCAGGCGAGCGTCTTCGTGCGGTAGCGCTTCCCGTACGGCACCGAGGGCCCGGTTTCCGCCGCAGTGGCGGGGCCGGGCCCTCGGCACGTGCTCCTCCGGGCCCTGCGCTCCTACGGCTTCTCCGGTTCGCCGTCGGGGCGGACGCGGTGCACCCGCGAGTTCCCCCTGCGTCCGCCAGGCCGGGGTGCCGCACGCGGGGTGACCCAAGGGAGGTGTCCGTGCCATCGTGGAAACCGCTCCGAATGGTCTGTACCAGCATGCGAGAGGGAGGCGGCGCGATGCGCGGCACCACCGTCTTACCGGGGACGCCCTGTGCCACCCCGAGAACCGGCGAACCCCCCATGCACCGCCTGGAACTGCGCCTCCCCGACGACGTGCCCTTCGCCGTCGGCGGCTTCGACGCCGTCGGTCCCCTCTCCCGGGCCGCCTTCCCGCACCGGCACACCTTCCACGAGATCGTCCACGTCACCGCCGGCACCGGAACCCACGTCGTCGACCTCGACCGCCGGCCGCTGCGCCCGCCCCACCTGGACGTGATCCTGCCCGGACAGGTGCACCACTGGGAGGACGCCCACGGCCTCGACGGCACGGTCGTCCTGTTCACCGAGGACTTCCTCCTCGACCACCCCGGCGACCGCGACCTGCTGCGCCGCCTCGGCGAACGCCCCTGGCGCACCCTCGACGGGCCCACGCACGCGCGCACCGGCCGTCTGATGGCCGAACTCGTCGAGGAGTACCGGCACGGGGCCGACGGGTTCGCGACCGTTCTGCGCTCCCTGCTGCACGTCCTCCTGGTCCGCACGGCACGACTGCCGGGCCCCGGCGCGCCGACGCCCCCGCCAGGCAGACCGGGGGCCGTCTCCGAGGAGTTCACCCGCCTGATCACCCGTACCGGAGCGGAGACGCGGACCGTACGGGAGTGCGCCGAGCTGATCGGGGTCACCCCCGGCCACCTCGCCGAAGCCGTCCGGGCCGCCACCGGACGCACCCCCGCCGCTCTGCTGCGCGAGGCCCGGACGCGCGAGGCCCAACGGCTGCTCGTCAGCACCGACCTGACCGTCCGGCAGGTCGCGTCCCGGGTCGGCTTCGGCGACCCCGCGTACTTCTGCCGCTTCTTCCGGCGCGAGACGGGACGGAGCCCCGGAGACTTCCGAAAACACCACGACCGCCGTGATCCGTCCCTCGAAGGCGACGGCGTACCCGCCTAGGTTCGTTGCCGACCCCAGCGCCCCCACGAGGAGCAGGCATGGACATGGACAACGAGACCAGCACCGGGCACGTCACCCGGAAGACCGTGCTGCGGGCCGCGCTCGCGGCCGGCATGGCGGCGCCCGCCGTGCTCATGGGCGTACCGGCACTCGCCCGTACCCTCACCGCCGGCGAGGCGGCGCCCGCGCTCACCCCCGAGTGCGACGACGGTGACGACCCCACCCCGCCGCAGACCGAGGGCCCCTACTTCAAGCCCCGCTCACCTCGGCGGACCAGCCTCCTGGAGACCGGCACCGTCGGCGTACGGCTGACCGTCAGCGGCTACGTCTTCGGGCTCGCCTGCCGGCCGATGGCGGACGTCCTGCTCGACTTCTGGCAGGCCGACGCCAACGGGGCGTACGACAACACCGGATTCCGCTTCCGCGGGCACCAGTTCACCGACTCCCGGGGCGCCTTCGCGCTCACCACGATCGTGCCCGGCCTCTACCCGGGCCGCACCCGGCACATCCACGTCAAGGTGCAGGCCCCCGGCCGCCCGGTGCTCACCACCCAGCTGTACTTCCCCGGCGAACCCCGCAACAACACCGACAGCATCTTCGACCCGCGGCTGCTCATGGCCGTGCGGGACGCGGGCGGCGCCAGGGAGGCCGCCTTCGACTTCGTCCTGAACGTGCCGCAGGACCCCGGTCCGAGCCCCACCCCGACCGCCCCGACCACCCCGCCGCCCGGCGGCAGCTGGGCCGCCGGGACCGTCTACCGGGCCGGGGACAGGGTCACGTACGGCGGCCCTGGCTATGTGTGTCTCCAGGCGCACACGGCCCAGGCCGGCTGGGAGCCGCCGAACGTCCCCGCCCTGTGGAGGGTCGGCTAGGAGCCTCAGGCGGAGGGAACGATCCTGCCCCGGACCTCGCCCAGCGCCACGCGCGTACCGTCCGGGCCCGGTGCCCAGGCCGTGAGGACGACCTCGTCGCCGTCTTCCAGGAACGTCCGCTTGCCACCCGCGAGTTCGAGCGCGTCCCGGCCGTTCCAGGTCAGTTCGAGCAGTGAACCGCGCTGGTCCACCTCGGGCCCGGAGACCGTCCCGGAGCCGTACAGGTCACCCGTGCGCAGCGAGGCGCCGTTCACCGTCATGTGCGCGAGCTGCTGCGCGGCCGTCCAGTACATGGTGGAGAACGGCGGCTCCGCCACCACCTCGCCGTTGATCTCCACCGTGATCCGCACGTCGAAGCCGCCCGGCTCCTCCTCGGCCGCGTCGTCCAGGTACGGCAGGAGGGGGAGGTCCCGGGCCGGCGGCGCGGTCCTGGCCGCCTCCAGCGCCTCCAGGGGCGTCACCCACGCCGACACCGAGGTCTGGAACGACTTGCCGAGGAACGGGCCGAGCGGCACGTACTCCCAGGCCTGCACGTCCCGCGCCGACCAGTCGTTGAGCAGCGTCAGACCGAAGACGTGCTCCCGGAAGTCGGCCAGCGGCACCGGCCGGCCCAGCTCCGACGGGGTGCCGACGAGGAAGCCGACCTCCGCCTCGATGTCCAGCTTGACCGAGGGCCCGAAGACCGGGGCCGCGTCGGTGGGCGCCTTGCGCTGCCCGGAAGGACGTACGACATCGGTCCCGGAGACCACGACCGTGCCCGCGCGACCGTGGTAACCGATCGGCAGGTGCTTCCAGTTGGGGGTGAGCGCGTCACCGTCGGGGCGGAAGATGCGGCCCACGTTCGTCGCGTGGTGCTCGCTCGCGTAGAAGTCGACGTAGTCCGCGACCTCGTACGGCAGGTGCAGCGTCACCTCGTCCAGCGGGTGCAGCAGCGGCTCGACGTCCGCCCGGTGCGCGGGCACCGTCACCCAGGCCGTCAGCGCCCGGCGCACGTCACGCCAGGCGGTCCGCCCGGCCGCGAGCAGCGGGTTCAGGCTCGGCTGCGCCAGGAGCGCCGCGTACGGGGAGCCGAGCGCGCGCGCCGCGGCACCCGCGTCCAGCACGTACCCGCCGATCCGGACGCCGAGCCGGCGCCGGCCGGGCTCGTCGGCGGTCGAGAAGACGCCGTACGGGAGGTTGTGCGGGCCGAAGGGATCGCCCTCGGCCAGGTCGAGCGGGCTGTGCTCGGACATCGGTGCGTGCCTCGCTTTCCAGGTGTGTGGGGGACACGTTACGGGGCGGGCCGCCGCGCGCGGATGACATGGATCACACAGAAAGTGCGGCCTCCGTGGGCAACTGCCCCGGTTCGCGCTGTTTGTGTGCGGGGTGGCCCTCGAAACCGGCCCCGAACTGCGGAAACCGGTCTCCCGCAGGGCCGTTCGGGGCCCTACGATCGCGGTGGCGTCGCGCCGCGTGAAGTCGCCGCAGGCGCGTGCCCCGCACTTCTCTCACTTCTCCCTGACCAGGAAAAAGGTCCGCACTGTGAAGATTCGTCGCATTCTCGCGACCGCCGTGGCCGCCGCCGTGACCACCCCGGTCGTCTTCCTCTCCGCCTCGCCCGCGTTCGCGGACACCAAGCCGTCGTCCACGACGACGCAGAAGTCCACGCTGGAGGAGGAGGACCCCAAGGAGGACACGCCCTCGATCGAGGAGCTGAAGGCCGCCGTCGCCGCGGCGCAGAAGGCGTACGACGAGGCCGTCGTCGCCGTTGCCAAGGCCGAGGCGGACTTCAAGGCCTTCGAGAACGCCGATCACCCGACCCGGGGCCCGATCGCCGAGGCCAAGACCGCCGCCGACGAGGCCGCCGCGGCCAAGACCGCCGCCGACGAGGCGCTCGCCAAGGCCGAGAAGGCCGTGACGGAGCTGCCCGCCGACGCCACCGAGGAGCAGAAGAAGGCCGCTGCCGCTGCCGTGACCGCCGCGAAGAAGGTCGCCGACGAGGCCGCCGCGGCCAAGACCGCCGCCGACGCGACGTACGAGCAGGCCCGGGAGGACCGTGAGGACGCCCGGGTGGCCGCGGCCAGGGCCGTCAGCATCGCCCAGAAGGCGAAGGAAACCGCCGCCGAGGACCTCGCCGAGGCCAAGGAGGAGCTGGAGTTCTTCGAGGAGATCGGCGGGGAGTGCGAGGACGACCCCTCGCTCAAGCTCGCGCTGAGCGGTCCGAAGACGGTCACCGCCGGTCAGCCCGCCTTCTTCTCTCTGCGCGTCACCAACACCTCCGACGGCACCCTGGACGCCGTCCACGCCTTCACCAACGCCTTCCGGGCCCCCGAGCCCGGTGAGGTCATCGACGAGGAGACGGACTTCACCAAGCGGATCATCCCCGTCGAGTGGTCCTCCGCCGACAACCTCGAATGGACGACGTTCACCGAGGAGTTCGACTCCATCGAGGTCGGCAAGCTCGCCAAGGGCGCCCACTACGACGTGAAGCTGCGCCTCACGGTCCCCGCCGACGCCCTTGCGGGCGAGGGCACGGCCTTCGCCTACGCCGAGTACGAGAACAACGACGGCACGTGCGGCATGGGCGACTTCACGAACGCCGACTTCGACATCCTCGCGGCGAAGGGCGACAAGCCGAAGCCGACGCCGACCCCGTCGGAGACGACCGCGACGCCCACCCCGGCGCCGACCGTCACCACCACGGGCAACAGCAACACCACCCAGCAGGGCGGCTCGTCCAGCACCCCCGTGAACGGCACCCTCGCCGCCACCGGTGCGAACGACACCCTGCCGCTCGGCCTCGCCGCCGCGGGGGCCGTCGCCCTCGGCGCCGGCGCGCTGTTCTTCGCTCGTCGCCGCAAGGCCGGCGCGAACGCGTAACCCTTTTTCCGGTCCCCCGTACGGCGCGAGCTCAGCCCGCCGTGCGGGGGATCCGCTTTTCCCACGTGCGGTGGAAGACGACCTCGCTGTCCTCCTTGCACACCACCTCGTTGGTGGTGTGGAAGGCGTTCGCGTCGCAGGTGATCTCCGAGCGGGTGTCGATCGTGACGTCCCAGGCCGCCTCGGGCCGGTGCAGCCGGATCGACCACTCCGAGCGGGTCCGGGCGGACAGGGGGTCGCTCTCGTCGATCGTGTACGTGTCCAGGGCGTCCTCGGTGAACTCCAGGCCGTCCGGGTAGATCCGCGTACCGCCGTATTTCGGGTCGACCTCCAGGGTCCATTCGCCCTTCGCCACGTCCCTGACCACCAGCCGCTCGGGGCGGGGCTCCTCCAGGGTGTCCGGGACGACCACGCCGAGCGGCTCGGACTGCTCCGGTTCCTCCCAGGTGACAGCGTCCTCGGTGGGGCGGCGTACCGGCAGGGTGAGGGAGGAGCCCGCCGGGTCGAGGGTGAAGCCCGCCGCGTCCGGCTGGGGCCAGATCCACGGCCAGTACGTGGAGGAGACGGCGAGGCGTACCCGGTGGCCCGGCGGGAAGCTGTGCCCGATGCCGTTCAGTTCGAAGACGAGGCTCTCCGTCTCCCCGATCTGCGCCTCCACGGCCCGGTCGCGGCCGTAGCGGGCGGAGAAGTTCAGGGCGCCCCGGGTGACGAGGGTGGAAGAGCCGTCCGGGGCGATGTCGCAGAGCCGGGCGACGACCTGCCCGGTGGGGGCGGCGGCGCGCAGGGCGAGGGTCACGGCCGGCCGGCCGAGGATCTCGAGCGCCGGGCCGTCCTCGGGGACGGGGAAGTCGAAGCAGGCCGAGTGGGCGTCCTCGTCGCGCTGGTCGGGCGGCAGGTCGGCTTCGTTGCCGAAGGGGAAGAAGCGGCCCGCCTCCAGGCCGGTCTGCTGCGGGGAGTCGACCACGACGGGGGCGCCCTGGAAGGCGTACGTGACGGGGGTGACGTTCGGGGAGGGCCAGGCGGGGTCGGTGACCCAGCGGCCAGGGAGCTGCTCGTACACGGTGGCCGGGAGGTGCGACTCGCTGATCCAGGAGCGGAGGAGCGGCTCGGCCATGACGCCGTTGTCGACGCCCTTGAGGTGGTGGTCCCACCAGCGGAGGGTCTCCTGGAGGAAGCCGATGGCGGGTCCCGGTGGCAGCCCGCGGTCCGGGTACTGGTGGGACCAGGGTCCGATGATGCCCCGTACCCGGTCCCGGGGGAGGTGCTCGGCGAGGCGGAGGACGGTGTCGCGGTACGGGTCGTGCCAGCCGCCGACGGCGAGGACGGCGGCCCGGATCGCGGAGTAGTCCTCGCAGACGCTGCCGTGCCGCCAGTAGGCGTCGCGGGTCTGGTGGGCGAGCCAGGTGTGGATGAAGGGGTCGACGGCCTCCAGGCGCTTCAGCCACATCGCGCGCCACTCCTCGCCCACGTACCGGGGGTCGGGCGGGCGGCAGACGAAGGCGAGCATGGTGGCGGCCCAGGCGTGCATGTCGACGGCGAGGACGGAGCCGCCCATGTAGTGGACGTCGTTGTCGTAGCGGTCGTCGGTCGAGCAGACGGTGACGACCGCCTTGAGGGGTTCGGGGGCGAGGGCGGCGATCTGGAGCGAGTTGAAGCCGCCCCAGGAGATGCCGAACATGCCGACCCTGCCGGTGCACCAGGGCTGCTCGGCGAGCCAGTTCACGACGGCCACGCCGTCGGCGAGCTCGACCGGGTCGTACTCGTCGCCCGGCAGGCCCTCGCTGTTGCCGTGGCCGCGGACGTCGACGCGCACGGAGGCGTAGCCGTGTCCCGCGTACCAGGGGTGGCGCTGCTGGTCGCGGGGCGCGGTCCAGTCGGTGAGGCGGTACGGCAGGTACTCCAGGAGGGCCGGTACGGGCTCGTCGGTGAGCGGGCGCCACACGCGCGCGTACAGCCTGGTTCCGTCCGGCAGCGGGATCCGGACGTCGTCGTGCCGGGTCTCGTACGGGAAGTCGGTACGGATTCTCATCACGGACACCTCACGGCTTCCTCAGTGGACGGGGTGCATGGTGCGGCGCAGCCAGGGCGCCAGGGCGATCACGGCGAGGCCGACGGCGACGGCCACGGCGCCGTTCACGCCGAAGTAGACGGGCTTGGACACGTCGTCGTAGAGCTTCACGGTCTGGGCCTGGATGCCGTTGGCGAGCGCGAGGGAGAGGAACCAGAGCGACATCGTCTGGCTGGAGAAGGCCTTCGGGGCGAGCTTGCTGGTGGCGGACATGCCGGAGGTCTCCAGGAGCACGTCGCCGAGGCCGAGCAGCAGGTACGAGCCGACGATCCACCAGGCGGCCATCTCGTACGTGTCGTCGGCGTGCCCGGAGGTCGGCAGGACCATCAGGAGGAAGGAGAGGCCGCCGAGGACCACCCCGAACGCGATCTTGTTGGAGGCGTGCGGCTGTCGGTGGCCCATCCGGGCCCAGACGGCGGCCACGACGGGCGCGAGGGCCACCTCGAAGGCGCCGAGGGCGGAGGCGTACCAGCTCGCCGGGAAGTCGAAGCCCAGGATGGTCGTGCGGGCGTTGGTGGAGGCGAGCAGGATCATCGTCGAGTACGCCTGGAAGAGGATGAAGTTGAAGACCACCGAGGCCAGGAAGAGCACGATGTACGGCCTGAGGCGGCCGCGCTCCTCGGCCGTGACCCGGGGGCTCCTGAACATCACCCAGAAGTAGACGACGGGCGCGATCACCGAGATCAGGGTCAGCAGGTCCACGAACCGGTCCATGGTCAGCCAGCCCGTGAGGGCGAGCACCACGGCGACGGCGGCCGTCACGACCGTCCCGACGACGATCAGGCGGACCGCCCGGCGCATGGCGTCGGGGGCGAGCGCGAACTCGGCGGCGTGCTTGCGTCCGGCCAGGTGACGGCGGCCCGCGACGTACTGGATCAGGCCGAGCGTCATGCCGAGCGCGGCGGCCGAGAAACCCCAGTGGTAGCCCTGGTGGTCGGCGAGCCAGCCGGTGATCAGCGGGCCGGCGAAGGCGCCGATGTTGATCGCCATGTAGTAGAGGGCGAAACCGGCGTCGCGGCGGTCGTCGTCCGTGCGGTACAGCTTGCCGACCATGGTCGCCACGTTCGGCTTGAGCAGGCCCGTACCGGCGCTGATCAGGCCGAGGCCCACCCAGGTCATCGCGGCGGTCGGCACGGCCATGGCGTAGTGGCCGCAGGCGATCAGGATGCCGCCCCACAGGACCGCGCGGTACGAGCCGAGGATGCGGTCGGCGAGCCAGCCGCCGGCCACCGAGACCAGGTACACGAGGGTGCCGTAGGCGGCGGCGACGGAGGCGGCGGTGCCGGTGGCCATGCCGAGGCCGCCGTCGGCGACGGTGGCGGCGAAGTAGAGGACGAGGATCGCCTGCATGCCGAGGAAGGAGAACCGCTCCCAGACCTCGAGGCCGGAGAGGGTCAGCAGGCCGCGGGGGTGCCCGAGGAAGGCGTGGTCGTCCTCGGGGGGCGGCTGCTCGCCGTTCGTGTCGCTGTCGATCACTGTTCGGGACAAAACGCCTACTCCTGGTCGTATGAGCTGATCACGAACATACCGGGGGTGACGGGAAGGCGCCCACGGTGATCGAAAGGTGACCGGATACGCTGGCTTGAGTGAATCCAGCGACACATCGACAATCCGTGTGACCCTCAACAGTCCATGCGAACAATCCGTGTGATCGTCAGCAGGCGTCAGCAGACAGGAGACCCCCTCGTGACCGTCGTCGGGCCGTTCGGTCTTAGCGTGCGGGACCAGGCTCTTGAGGCCGATGTGCAGACCGGGTTGGCGGCTGTGGAGGCGGGCCTCCTGGACGCCACCAAGAGCGGTGTCCCCTTCATCACGGAGGCGGCGCAGCACCTCGTCCTCGCCGGTGGGAAGCGTTTCCGCCCCCTGCTCGTGATGCTCGCCGCCCAGTTCGGAGACCCCTACGCGCCGGGCGTCGTGCCCTCCGCCGTCGTCGTCGAGCTCACCCACCTGGCCACGCTGTACCACGACGACGTCATGGACGAGGCCGACGTCCGGCGCGGAGTGCCCAGCGCCAACACCCGCTGGGGCAACTCGATCGCCGTCCTCACGGGTGACTTCCTCTTCGCCCGCGCCTCGCACACCCTCGCGAACCTCGGCCCCGAGGCCGTACGGATCCAGTCCGAGGCATTCGAACGCCTGGTGACCGGCCAGATCCTGGAGACCGCGGGACCGGCCGACGACCGCGACCCCGTCGAGCACTACCTCGACGTCCTCGGCGGCAAGACCGGCTCGCTCGTCGCCGTCTCCTGCCGCTTCGGCGCCATGATGGCCGGCGCCGACGAGAGCGTCGTCGACACCCTCACCCAGTACGGGGAGCGGCTCGGCGTCGCCTTCCAGCTCGCCGACGACGTCCTCGACATCGCCTCCGACTCCCACGAGTCCGGCAAGACCCCCGGCACCGACCTCCGCGAGGGCATCCCGACCCTGCCCGTCCTGCACCTGCGGGCCGCCGCGGCCGCCCACGGGCGCCCCGACGACCTGGAGCTCGTCGCCCTCGTCGACGGCGACCTCAGCGACGACGAGCGGCACGCCGAGGTACTGCGCCGGCTGCGCGCCCACCCGGCCCTCGAGCAGGCCCGCCGGGACACCGTGCGGTACGCGGAGGAGGCGCGCGCGATGCTGGCGCCGCTGCCCGACGGGTACGCGAAGGCGGCCCTGGCGGAGATGTGCGACGCGGTGGTCCACCGCGCGGGCTGACCGCCCGGCCGGCGCGCCGGCCGCCTCGGACCGGCCCCGTCGACCGCGCCTGCCGGCCGGCCGGGTCAACCGCGCGGGTGAGCCCGTCTCGGGGTCGGGTCATCCCGAAGCAGTACGTGAGGTTGATCCCCGGGGCTGACGCTTCCGTGCCGCCGCTTTGGTGAGATGGGTACATCGACCACGGAGGTAGCGGAGACCATGGCAGAGACCCGTAAGGCGAGCCGGTTCATCGTCCCGGTCGCGGTGGCAGGAGTGGCCGCGGCGACCATCGGACTCGTCCCGGCGCTGGCGGCGTCCGGCGACCCCGACCTGCCGGAGATCACGGCACAGCAGCTCATCGAGAAGATCGCCGCATCGGACGCCCAGACCCTGTCCGGCACGTTCAAGATCTCCACCGACCTGGGGCTGCCGTCCTTCGGCGGCCTGGTGTCGGGGCTCGGCGGCGGCGGTGACGGCTCGTCGGCCGACCCGTCGGAGAAGCTCACCCAGCTCGTCTCGGGCACGCACACGCTGCGCGTGGCGGCGGACGGCCCCGAGCGCCAGCGGCTGACCCTGCTCGACGGCTCCGACGAGTACAGCCTGATCCACAACGGCGACGACGTCTGGGCGTACGACAGCAAGTCGAACGAGGTCTTCCACGAGAAGGCCCCCGAGGGCGCCGACGCCCCGGAGGACAAGGAGGTCCCGGCCACGCCCAAGGAGCTCGCGGACGAGATCCTGAAGGCGGCCGGCGACACCACGTCGATCACCGTCGACGGTACGGCCACGGTGGCCGGCCGGGACGCGTACCAGCTGGTGATCAAGCCGAAGCAGGCCGGTTCGACGGTCGCGTCGGTGAAGATCGCCGTGGACGCGGCGAACGGCACCCCGCTGAAGTTCACCCTCGCCTCGGTGGAGGGCGGCAAGCCCGTCGTCGACGCGGGCTTCACGAAGGTCGACTTCGCCAGGCCGGCGGCCTCCGAGTTCGCCTTCGAGACCCCCGCGGGCGCGAAGGTGACCGAGGGCGCGGCGAAGGACGCGGCGGGCGGGGAGAAGCTTCCCGAGGAGTTCGAGAAGGGCCTCGGCGACCTGGAGAAGGGCTTCGGCGACTTCGGCGACGGCCTGAACGTCATCGGCGAGGGCTGGACGACGATCGCGAAGCTCGACACCGGGGCCCCGGCGCCGAAGACCGACGAGGCGCCGAAGGAGATCCAGGGCCTCCTGGGCTCCTTCGGCGACGAGGTCACCGGGAAGTTCGGCTCGGGCACCGTCTTCAAGACGAAGCTGGTGAACGCGCTCCTCACCGACGACGGCAAGGTCTACGTCGGCGCGGTCACGAAGGACGCGCTGGTGGACGCGGCGAACGCCGGCAAGTAGTCGGTACGGCGGGGCTGGTTGGGACCCCGGGCGGGTCGGGGGCGATGGTCACCGACCCACCCGGGAGCTTTTCGCCGTCCCCTCACGGGAACGCCGGATCGAGAGGAACGCCGGGGCCTACGGGAACGTCAGCTTGAAGCTGTTGATGTATCCGGTGTCGGCCGAGGCCTTGTCCTGGGCGCGGAGCTTCCAGGCGCCGTTGGCGACCTCGGAGGAGGCGTTCACGGTGAAGGTCTGGACGATGTTGTCGGCGCTGC
>NZ_JBHXRW010000033.1:0-89780 GCF_042716635.1 Streptomyces sp. NPDC058664
TGCAGCCGCCGGGGATACCGAAGACGGTGTCGGCGCCCACTTCCTCGAGAGAACGGATGAGGGCCTGCGCGCCCGTGACGTGCTCGACGGCGGTGCCGAACCCCCCTTCTGACCGGGGCGAGAAGGGGGCGGACAACCACCCGGCCCCCGCGCTGTGTTGCACGCCGTTCTTCATGTGAGTCCCCATCGTCGGTAGGTGAGTTCGCTGGCACGTCTGACGGAAGTCCCTCACCCCCAGGTCAGGAACCGCTTGGGCCGTTCGAGGAGTCCGGCCACGTCGGCGAGGACCTTGGAGCCCAGCTCGCCGTCGACCAGCCGGTGGTCGAAGGAGAGGGCGAGGGTGGTGATCTGGCGTGGCCTCACCTTTCCCTTTTGCACCCAGGGCCGGGTCTTGACAGCGCCGACGGCGAGGATCGCCGCCTCCCCGGGGTTGAGGATCGGTGTGCCGGTGTCGACGCCGAAGACGCCGATGTTGGTGATGGTCACGGTGCCGTCCGCCATGGCCGAGGGCGGGGTCCTGCCCGCCTTGGCCGCTGCCACGAGGTCGCCGAGGTCGCCGGCGAGACGGGAGAGCGTCTTGGCGTGGGCGTCCTTGATGTTCGGCACGACGAGGCCGCGCGGGGTGGCCGCGGCGATGCCCAGGTTCACGTCGTGACGGATGACGATCTCCTGGTTCACCTCGTCCCAGGACGCGTTGATCTCGGGATTGCGCTTGATCGCGACGAGCAGGGCCTTCGCGACGAGGAGGAGCGGGGTGACACGGAGGCCGGTCATGCCGGGGTCGGACTTCAGCTCCTCGACGAGCTTCATCGTGCGCGTCACGTCGACCGTCACGAACTCGGTGACGTGCGGGGCGGAGAAGGCGCTCGCCACCATGGCCCGGGCCGTGGCCCTCCGTACGCCCTTCACGGGGATACGGGTCGCTCGGGCGCCGGCGGAGGCCTCCGCGACGGGGGCCGCCACCGGGTCAGGGGCCGGCGTGGGCTCCGGAGCGGTGAGCGGCGGCTCGGGCCACGGCTGCGGCTGCGGGGCCGGGGCCGCCGCGCGGTGAACGTCCTCACGGGTGATGATCCCGTCCGGGCCGGTCGGGGTGACCGTCGCCAGATCGACGCCGAGGTCCTTGGCGAGCTTGCGCACCAAGGGCTTGGCCAGCGGCCGTGCCGGTGCCGCAGCCGCAGCCGGTGCCGGAGTCGTGGTCGGCCGCGGGCCCCGTTCCGGTACGGCGGTGGCGGCCGCTCCCTGCTTGCGCGGGCGGCGGCGGGTCGGGCCTTCGGAGACGCCGTAGCCCACGAGGACCGGCTCCCGGGCGGGAGCAGCGGGGGGCGTGGAACCCGAGGGAGCCGCGGCGGCCACCGGAGCCGCGACGGTCGTCGCCACGGAGATGATCGGCCGGCCGACGTCGACCGAGGCGCCCTCTGGGTGGTACAGCTCGTGCACTACTCCGTCGTACGGGATCGGCAGCTCGACGGCGGCCTTCGCGGTCTCGACCTCGCACACCACCTGGCCGTCGGTGACGGTGTCGCCGGGCTTGACGTACCAGGTGAGGATCTCGGCCTCGGTGAGCCCCTCGCCCACGTCGGGCATCGTGAACTCGCGGACGTGCTGTTCGGTCACGGTGCTCTCCTCAGTACGCCAGCGAGCGGTCGACGGCGTCGAGCACGCGGTCGAGCCCGGGCAGGTACTCGTCCTCCAGGCGTGCCGGCGGGTACGGGGCGTGGTAGCCGCCGACCCGCAGGACGGGGGCCTCCAGGTGGTGGAAGCAGCGCTCGGTGATCCGGGCGGCGATCTCCGCGCCGGAGCCGAAGAAGACGGGTGCCTCGTGGACGACGACGAGCCGGCCGGTCTTCTCCACCGATGCCTGGATGGTGTCGAAGTCGATCGGGGAGACCGACCGCAGGTCGACCACCTCCAGGCTGCGGCCCTCGCGCTCCGCCTCGGCGGCGCTGTCCAGGCAGGTCTTCACGGTCGGTCCGTACGCGACGAGCGTGGCGTCCCGGCCCTCGCGGACCACCTGGGCGCGGTGCGGGTCACCGGGGACGGCCTCCGTGTCGACCTCGCCCTTCTCGTAGTAGCGGCGCTTGGGCTCGAAGAAGATGACCGGGTCGTCGGACGCGATCGCCTGCCGGAGCATCCAGTACGCGTCGCGGGCGTTCGACGGGGACACGATCCGGAGGCCCGCGACGTGCGCGAAGAGCGCCTCGGGGGACTCGGAGTGGTGCTCGACCGCGCCGATGCCGCCGCCGTACGGGATGCGGATGACGACCGGCAGCTTGATCCGGCCCAGCGAGCGGGCGTGCATCTTCGCCAGCTGGGTGACGATCTGGTCGTATCCGGGGAAGACGAAGCCGTCGAACTGGATCTCCACGACCGGCCGGTAGCCGCGCAGGGCCAGACCGATCGCGGTGCCGACGATGCCGGACTCGGCGAGCGGGGTGTCCATCACCCGGCTCTCGCCGAAGTCCTTCTGCAGGCCGTCGGTGATCCGGAAGACACCGCCGAGCCTGCCGACGTCCTCGCCCATGACGAGGACCTTGGGGTCCTGCTCCATCGCGGCGCGCAGCGCCTCGTTGATGGCCCGGCCCAGGGGCAGCGTCCGCGCCGCGGGGCTCGCCCCGTCCGTCGCGCGCGTGACCGTGAGGGTCGTCATCTCAGTTCCCTCCTGTCGCGGCGAAGGACGCCTCGTAGTGGCGGAACGCGGCGCGTTCCTCGTCGACCAGCGCGTGCTGGTCCGCGTAGACGTGCTCGAAGATCGCCTCGGTGTCGGGGGCGGGCATGGAGCGCACCTGTGCGCGAAGGCGCTGCGCCAGCTCGCCGGCCTCCTGGTCGACGGAGTCGAAGTACGGTTCGTCGGCGGCGCCGAGGTCGAGCAGATGGGCCTTGAGACGGGCGATCGGGTCCCGGCCCGCCCACTCCTCCACCTCGGCGGAGTCCCGGTACTTGGTGGGGTCGTCGGAGGTGGTGTGGGCGCCCATGCGGTAGGTGAACGCCTCGACGAGCATCGGGCCCTCGCCGCGGCGGGCCCGCTCCAGGGCCGCCCTGGTCACGGCCAGGCAGGCGAGGACGTCGTTGCCGTCGACGCGGACGCCGGGGAAGCCGAAGCCGTCGGCGCGCCGGTGGATCGGGACACGGGTCTGCCGCTCGGTGGGCTCGGAGATCGCCCACTGGTTGTTCTGGCAGAAGAACACCACCGGCGCGTTGTAGACGGCGGCGAAGTTGAACGCCTCGCTGACGTCGCCCTGGCTGGTGGCGCCATCACCGAAGTAGGCGATCACGGCGGTCTCGGCGCCGTCCTTGGCGACGCCCATCGCGTAACCGGTGGCGTGCAGCGTCTGCGAGCCGATGACCAGGGTGTAGAGGTGGAAGCCGCGTTCGGTGGGGTCCCAGCCGCCGTTGTTGACGCCCCGGAACATGGCGAGCAGGTTTGCCGGGTTTACGTCCCGGCAGAGCGCGACGGCGTGGTCGCGGTAGCTCGGGAAGACGTGGTCGTCGGCGTCGAGGGCGCGGGCGGAGCCGACCTGGGCGGCCTCCTGGCCGAGCAGCGAGGGCCACAGGCCGAGCTCGCCCTGGCGCTGGAGGGTGACGCCTTCGCCGTCGACGCGGCGGGCGAGGACCATGTCGCGGTAGAGGCCGCGCAGTTCCTCGTGGCTGAGGTCGATGTCGTAGTCGGGGTGCCGGACGCGCCGGCCCTCGGGGGTGAGCAGCTGGACGGCGTCGGTGCTCACAGGTTCTTCCTCCCGTCGGTCCCGGCGGACACCGGGATGGTGCCGACGGCTGCCTCCGCGGCGGCCGCGGCCCTGGCGGCCCTCGCCGCCTCCGCGGCCTCCCGGTCCTTGCGGGAGCGCGACCAGCGGCGAGTGAGCGGGACCTCCACCCAGGAGTACAGCGCCCAGGCGAGGAGGACGGAGACGACGAGCTCGCCGAGGAGGATCCCGAGGGCGGTCGGGGTGTCGTAGAGCTGGTCGCCGAGGAGGTGGCGGGTGTACTCCAGGACCGTGAAGTGGACCAGGTAGAAGGCGAAGGAGATCTCGCCGAGCCAGACCATCGGCCGGTTGCGGAAGAGCGTGAACCGGCCCTCGTTGTCGGCCATGGCACCGGCGGCGATCAGCAGCGCGGCCGGGACGACGCAGATCAGGCGGATGCCCCACAGCCACGGCACGTACAGGCCGGCGACGTAGGTGACGGCGACCAGCAGGAGCGACCAGGTCATGCCGATGTTGCGCCAGCGGCCGAGGACGACGGCGCGGCCGACGAGCATTCCGAGCGCGAAGTCGAGGAGCCGGCCGGCGGGCAGGACGTAGGCGAACCAGAAGTAGTGGGCGGACTGACCGGGCTCGTTGGGGACGACCTCGGTGCCGACGGGGATGATCGCGTACGTGACCAGCGGAGTCGCGGCGATGGCGGCGATGACGCCGCCGATCCAGTACTTGAGCCGGTGCGCGGGTATCTTCTTGAGCACCAGGAACAGGGCCGGGAAGGCGATGTAGAAGAACGCCTCGGTCGACAGGGACCAACTCACGTTGTTGACGGCGAAGTTGGTGGCGACGTCCGGCACCCAGGACTGCAGCATGAAGAAGCTGAGGAAGCCCTGGAGCGGAGTGGTGGGCGCGCCGTCGACACCGTCGACGAGAACCAGGGCGACGACCCACGCCACGATGTACGGCGGGACGATCTTGGCGAAGCGGCGGCGCCAGAACGCCGTGGCCGTGTCGCCCTCGCGGGCGGACCAGATCAGGATGAAGCCGCTCAGCATGAACCAGAACGGCATGGTGAGACCCGCGACCATGCCGAGCGAGTGGTAGATGCCACGCTCCACGCCGGAGTCGGCGAAGATCCGGATGCTGGCGAAGGGCAGGACCGCGTGGAAGAGGAACACCAGCAGCGCGACCGGGAAGCGCAGGCCGGTCAGCGTGGGCAGCCGGCTCACGCGGGGCGCGGTCGACGCCGCGGGGGCCGTGCCGCCGGCCGTGGTGCCGTTTCCGGTACCGGGTGATGCGGCGGTGCCCGGTCTGGCGAGGCTCTCGATGCTCACGGAACTCTCTCCTTGGATGGATGCGCGTCGGAGTGCTGGTGGGTGGCGCGGGGCCGTTCTGGAGGTGGGGGGGATGGGTGGCGCGGAGACGGGCGGGGTCTCAGACGTCGAGGACCAGGCGCTTCGATGCGCACCGCGAGACGCAGATCATCATCACGTCGCCGGCCTCCTGCTCCGCCGGACTGAGCAGGGAGTCCCGGTGTTCAGGGACTCCGCCGAGGACACCGGTCTCACAGGTGCCGCAGACGCCCTCGCGGCAGGAGGCGTCCACGTAGATCCCGGCGTCGTCGAGGACGTCGACGATCGACTCGTCGGGGCCGACGGTGACGGTCTGCCCGGAGCGGACGCACTCGACCTCGAAGGAGGCCTCGCCGCCTTCGAGGGCCGGGGCGGTGACGCCGGCGAAGCGTTCGACGTGCAGCCGGTCGGCGATCCCGAGCTCTGCGCAGACCTCCAGGGCGCCGTCCATCAGGGCCTGCGGGCCGCAGCAGTAGACGTGGGCGCCCTCGGGGAGCTGCCCGAGGACCTGCCGGAGGTCCATGCGGCCGCGCTCGTCCTTGGGGTGCAGTTCCAGGGCGCCGCCGTGCGCGGCGAGGGCGGTGAGCTCCTCGCCGAAGGCCATCGTGGAGCGGGACCGGCCGGCGTACCAGAGCTGCCAGGGCTTGCCGCGCACAGCGGCCTCCCGGGCCTGGGCGAGCAGCGGGGTGACGCCGATGCCGCCGGCCACGAACACGTACGCGTCGGCGTCGGCGAGCGCGAAGTGGTTGCGGGGGCCGCGCACGGTGACGGTCGCGCCGGGTCGCAGCTCGTCGTGGACGAAGGAGGAACCGCCACGTGACTCGGGCGACTTGAGGACCGCGATGCGATAGTGCGCGGTGTCCGCGGGGTCGCCGCAGAGGCTGTACTGCCGGATCAGGTCACCGGAGTACAGGTCGATGTGCGCGCCCGGCGCCCAGTCGGGGAGCGGCTTTCCGTCGGGGCGCACGAGTTCGACGGACAGGACGTCGTCGGCCTCCCACGTCATCCGGCGTACCAGCAGGTCGAACGGGTTCTCCTGGGTGGTGCTCATGGCTCGTCCTCCTTGCCGGCGTCGGGGGCCGGGGGTCGATGGGGGAGGGGGAACGGACCCCCCCCGCAGGGAAGGGGTCCGGGTCGCTCGGTGCTATGCCGCGGCCTCGGCGGCACGGTCGGCGCTGCCGACGCGGTCGGCCTCCCTGCCGAACCGGACAGAGTTGGCGAAGCTCACGCCGTGGCTCTTGACGTCGATGACCACGCGGTCGCCGTCGGCGATGCGGAAGCCGTCGTGGAAGCTGGCCTCGTCGGCGCCGAGGAGGACGTAGTTGACCATCCCGGGGCGGCGGATCGCCGGGTAGGTGAAGAGGTGGTCCGTCATGTCCCGGACCTTGAAGTAGAGGGCGCTCTCGCCGCAGTCGAAGGTGCCCTCCCAGGCGGACACGCCGTCACGTTCGATGGTGACCCGGCCGGTGACGGTGGTCGGCGGGGTGCCGAGGAAGACGAAGGGCGAGAGGGACGTGTCGCTGAGCTTGCAGTACGGGTTCCAGCCCGGGTTCAGCCGGTGCAGGCCGATGTCGCACAGGTCGTTGCCGAAGGTGTAGCCGACGTAGTGCGGGTCGCCGTTGTCGTCGTTGACGTACACGAGGGCGACCTCGGGCTCCTCGATCAGCGCGACGGCCTTCTCCGGGACGACGAGGTCTTCCTCGGGCATCCGGATCCAGGAGCCGAAGCCCTTGAAGAACCAGTTGGGGGCGACGAACTCGGTCTCGTCGGTGGGCTCGTCCTCGAACTTGGACCTGTGGGTGCGCATGAAGCCGCTGAGGAGCGCGTTCCCGGAGCCGGGGAGCAGCGGCGGCAGGAAGCGCAGCTCGGGGTCGTCGGCGGCGACGGTGATCTGCCCGCCCCCGCCGGTGACGGAGGCGATGACGGCCTCGGGGGTGGTGGCGGCGATGAACTCCGCCTGGAGCCGGCCGTCGGCGACCGGGAAGAGGGTCAGCGGCTGATCGGCGGCCGGCTTCTCGAACCCCGCGTACCGCTCGCCCTTGTATTCGGCTTCGAACAGGATGGAGATGGACATGTCGGTCGGCCCTCCTAGGCCGGGGGCGGCGGCAGAGCCGCCGGGGAAGGGTTCCGGACGCCCGCAGGGGAGCCGGCGTCCGGAAGCTGGAAGGGGGAGTCAGGTGAGGTGCGGTACGGCGGCGCCCGCCGTGAGGTCTCCGAGGACTTCCTCGACCCGGTCGAGGGAGGCGCGGATCCAGTCGAGCGCGAGCGGGTCCTCGGCGTGGAGGGCCGCCCGGCACCGCTCCTCGGTGTCGCCGTAGAGGCGGCTGGTGGCCACCCTCAGCCGCAGCGACTCCTCCGCCTCGCCGAAGGCGCTCGCGGGCAGCAGCCCCACGCCGTACCGCTCGACGAGCAGTCCGGCGAGGTCGGCGCCGGTGCGTACTCCGTGGGCCTCAGCCAGGTGGGCGCGGAGCGGCTCGAAGTCCGGGTACAGGTAGCAGGTCGCCACGACCGGTTCCAGGACCGCTCCGGCGGCGGCGAACCGCTCGGCCATCGCCCGGGCCACCGTCTCGTGGAGGCGGCGGCTCGCGGCGATGTGCTCCACGATCTCGTCGGGCTCGGCGAAGGCGTACGCGGCGGCGGCCTGTACGGGAGCGGCGGGGCTGGACCAGATCTGGCTGGCCACGCTCACCAGCCGCTCCCCCAGCCGCTGCCCGGTCTCGCCGTCCGGTAGCCGGGCCACGCCGGTCCGCCAGCCGCCGATCGCGAGGTTTTTGGTGAGGCCGGTGGTGACGACGGTCCGCTCGGGGGCGAAGACCGCCGGGGAGACGGCGGGCGTGGCCACCGGGTCGTACACGAGGTCGCAGTAGATCTCGTCGGAGATGACGACGAGGTCCAGCTCCCGGGCCGCCTCCGCGAGCCGCCGTACGGTCTCGGGGGCGGCGATCGACCCGGTCGGGTTGTCCGGCAGGGTGACGATGACGGAACGCGGGTCGTGGCCGGCGGCGCGGGCGGCGGTGACCGTCTCGCGCAGCCGGTCGGGGTCGGGCACCCCGCCCTGGCCCGGCAGGACCGGGACGGGGAAGTGGCGGACGCCGATGAGACCGGCCTGCGCCGCGTAACTGACCCAGCTGGGCATGGGGATGACGACGTCGCCGCCGACCGCCAGGAGCAGGCCGAAGAGCATCGGCTTGCTCCCGGGGCCGCACACGACCTGGTCCGGGGTGGTGGCGAGACCGCGCCGGCCCCAGTAACCGGCGGCGGCCTCGCGAAGCTCGGGGCTGCCGGCGACGGGGCCGTACGAGCCGAGCTCCGCGGCGTCGGCGAGCCGGGACCGCAGGCCGGGGTGGACCGGCAGGCCGATCTCGCCGCTCGCCATGGAGAGGACGGACTCGCCGGCGGCGCGGCGGCGGGCGATGGCCTCGTCGGCGGCGAGCGTCGCCGACATGGTGACCTGGTTGGCTTCGGGCACGGTGCTCACGCCTCGCCGTACAGGTCGCGGAGGACCTTCTTCCGGACCTTGCCGGTGAGGGTCTTGGGCAGGGCGGCGACGACCTCGAGGCGGTCCGGCAGGAACCGCTCGTCGAGCTCCGTCTCGCGCAGGTAGGAGCGCAGCTCCTCCAACGTCGGGTGTTCGTCGCCGGCGGGCACGACGACCGCCAGGATCGGGTCCTCGACCCGGCCCGTGGGGCCGACGAGGGTGGTCTCGACGACCTTCGGGTGCCGGTTGATCGTCGACTCGATCTCGGCCAGCGGGACGACCATGCCGTCGCGCTTGATGGCGTCGCTCGCCCGGCACAGGATGCGGATGCCGCCGCGGCCGTCGTCGCGGGCCACGTCGCCGGTGTCGAACCAGCCGTCGTCCAGGATCAACGCGTCGTACTCCGCGTCCCGCTTGTAGTAGCCGAGTGCCTGGGACGCGCCGCGCACCCGGAGCCGGCCGACGGGGCCCCGCTCGGTCGGGTTGATGCACTTGTCGATCCGGATCTCCATCGAGTCGATCGGACGGCCGTTGCTGTGCGCTGCCCAGTCCTGGTTGTAGTCCAGCTTGGTGATGGTGACGGGGCCGTTCTCGGACATGCCCCACAGTGAGTACGTACGGGCGCCGAGCATCTCGCGGAGCTCGTCCACCAGGGGTTGGAGGACCTGCGCCGAGCCGGTGACGACGTGCCGCAGGGTGTGCACGTCGCGCGGCTCGACCCGCTGCGACTGGGCGATGTCGGTGAGCGTCGGCGGTGGACCGTACAGCAGGGTCGCCCCGTACTTCTGCACGAGGTCGAGCAGCACCTCGTTCTTCCTGCGGTCCTGGAAGGCGATCGTGCCGCCGAGCATGACGCTGGCGAGGATGCCCTGGCCGAAGCCGGAGTAGTGGACCAGCGGGGTGGTCACGGCGGCGACCAGGTGCTCGTCGAGGAGGAAGGTGTCGACATAGCCTCGGATGGCCGAGTGGACCGTGTTCTGGCTGTGCAGCACGCCCTTCGACTCGCCGGTGGTGCCGGAGGTGAAGAGCACCACGAACGGGTCGTCGGGGCCGCGCTCACGCCCGGCGAGGTCGTCGTGCACGTCCTCCCAGACGGTGTCGATGAAGTGGCGGCGGAAGTCGAGGCACCCCTCGGGGGTGGTGCCGTCGACGATCACCACGTGCTCCAGGCCGGGCAGTTCCCGCCGCAGCCGGTCCGCGGTCTCGCCGAGCGGGTTGCCCTCCCAGTCCGGCATGGTCACGATCACGCGGGCCCCGGTGAGGGAGAGCCGGTGGCGCAGCGGCTCCTCGGGCGTGGTCGGGTCGATGGGGCAGATGACGGCGCCGACGCGGATGCACGCGTACAGCAGCGGCACCATCTCCCACCGGTTGGGGAGCTGGACGGCGACGAAGTCGCCCGGCTGGACGCCCAGTTCGACCAGGCCGCCGGCGAACCGGTCGGTGAGCTGCTTCAGCTCGATGTAGTCGAGGGTGTCGGTGCGGGCCTCCTTGATGCGTCGGGCGGCCACGGCCAGCTTGTGCGGGCGGAGCCGGGCCTGGCGGCGCAGGTCGTCGAGGAAGGTCTCGCTCCGCCACCAGCCGCGCTGGTAGTAGAGGGCCTCGCGGGCCTCGCGGCCGTCGGGCATGGGGCTGGTGATCTCGATGACGGGCATCGTCTCGCGGGTGAGGACGACTCCGTCGACGATGCGGGGCGCCGGTGCCTCCGGCGCTTCCTTGACCTCGGTGGTCACGAACGGTCCTTCCTGCGGGCGGCGAGCAGGGGCGGCAGCGGGTCGCCCGCGTGCGCCGCGGCGATCTCCAGGAGATCCCGGGTGTTGCGGCGCACACAGGAACCGACCCAGTCGAAGACCCACGCCTTGCGGGCGTCCGCCGGCAGGTCGAAGGGGACGACCCGGGTGACGGCCAGGGCGGCCGAGGCGGCCCCGCCGATGTTGGCGATCACGCCGGGCACGAGGACGGTGCCCGAGGCCCGCACCTTCTCCTTCGCCTCGGTGCTGGAGCTGAGGTTGCCGCCCTCGACCACCAGGCCGGCCCGTACCCGGTGCGCGTTCTCGGCGTTGATCGCGTGCTTCTGCGCCGCGAGGATCAGCAGGTCGGCTTCCACGTCCAGCCAGGCGTCCCGCTCGTCGGACACGGTGACGCCCTGGGGCAGCCGCGACCGGTCGATCTTCCCGAACTCGTCGGTGATCGCCACGAGGTCGGACACCGGCAGCCGGTCCGCGCTGATCGTGCCCTGGACGTCGGCCACGCCGACGACGGTGTGCCCGCGCTCCTCCAGGAAGTGCGCGACCGCGCGGCCCACGGCGCCGAATCCCTGCACCACGACCCGGGCCGGCCCCTTGCGGCCGCTCGCCTCCAGAGCGGTGATCGCGGCGACGCCGACGCCGTGCCCGGTGCAGTCGATCAGCGGCTCGTAGTAGGTGCGCCAGTCGATCGGCATGTCCGGGGCGCCGAGCCGGTAGCGCGGGTCGTACCCGGCTTCGTCGAAGAAGACGGCACGGTCGGCGGGCGTGACGCCCATGTCGATGCCGAGGTGGATGCCGCCGTGCAGCAGCGGCTTGACGGTGCGGCCGAACGTGCGGAAGGTCTCCTCGCGGTTGCTGCCGTCGGAGGCGATGCCGGCCTTGGCGCCGCCGATGGGCAGGCCGGCGAGGGTGAACTTGTGCGTCATGTCCCGGGCGAGGCCGGCCACCTCCTCCTGGGTGACGCCGGGGGTCATCCGGGTGCCCCCCATGGCCAGACCGTCGTACAGCGAGTCGACGACGACCCAGCCCTTGAGCGGGCCGCCGCTGCCGTTCAGCGACACGACGAACGCGGGGTCCTGGGATGTTTCCACTTCGGTCGTTCCCTTCGGAGAGTTCATTGCCGTTGACCTCGTAATCGGCTCGGGAAGGCTTGTCGTACGGGGAGGTGTCGGCGTGCCGCGCGGCAGGCGGGCGGGGGAGAGTTGGAGCCTGCCGCGCGGCACACCGGTCTTGGGGTGAGACCGCTGGGCGCGGTCGGTCACTGCTGGTAGATCTCCGCGAAGCCGCGCAGGATCTCCATGCCGTCGCTACGGAACTCCAGGTGGGCCTGGGCGCCGAAGACGCGGCCGTCGTCGGAGCGCAGGAACTCGACGGGGGCGTGCTCGGAGCGGCCGATGGCCCGGAAGCCGGCCGGCGCGGCCTGCAGGTACAGGGTGTGGCGGTGGAAGACCGTCACGGTCGGCTTGACGTGGGAGAAGATCGGTTCCTCCTTGTCGACCTGCACGTCGTAGCCGCCGACGCGCTGGGTGCCCTCCTTCAGCTCCCCGCCGTTGGCGACCGCGATGATCTGCATACCGCCGCAGATCCCGAAGACCGGCACCTTGGCGCCCATCACCAGATCGATCAGCGGCTTGTAGTAGTCGCCGTCGAAGGCGCGGACCTTGGTGCCGCTCAGGGCGATGGCCTGGTACTTGGGGTCCAGGCGGGCGGGGACCGAGGCGGCGCTCACCACGTCGGTCTCGGAGCCCAGGTCCTCGAAGCGCTTGCGCAGCTGCGGCAGGGAGAGCGTTCCGTTGTTGACTACGAGAACCCGGGAAGTCGCCACGAGTTCTGCTCCTCTCGATGGTCGGGTGTCACGATCTCGTGATGACGGTTCCGGTGGACTCGGCGAGCAGTCGGCTGACCGGCGCGCTGCCGATGACGACCCGCTGGACGCCTCGGTCCAGGGCCTCGCCGGCGGCCCGCAGCTTCTTCCTCATGCCGCCGGTGGCGCCGCGGTCGCGGAATTCGGCGGCGACGTCGGCGCTGATCCGGCGGACCGGCTCGCCGTCGATCAGGAGGTGCTCCACGTCGGTGACGAGGGTCAGCGACGTGGCCGCCGAGGCGCCGGCGATGGCGGCCGCGGCCCGGTCGGCGTCGGTGTTGACCTCCTGCCCGGCCGCGTTGCGGGCGAGTGGGGTGACGAGGTAGCAGTGGCCGGGCTGGAGGTTCGTCAGCCGGGCCGGGGTCACCTCGGTGATCGGACCGACCAGGTTCTCCAGCTCGACGAGCTGCTTGCCCTGCCACCACCAGCGCTCGCCCTCGCCTGCCTGGACCAGGCCGTGGCTGCCGATGACCCGCTCGACGGTGATGCCGCGTCGGGAGAGCCGTTCGGTGACGATGCGGCCGACGTTCTCGCTGACCGTCTTGATGTCGGCGATCACCTCGGGGGTGGTCCAGCGGCTCTGGTTGCCGTAGCGGTCGCGGAGGATCGCGGACGGCTCCGTGTAGCGGGGGTTCAGCTCGCGCAGCGGCTTGGACCAGCCGTGCACGAGGATCAGCGGGTTGTTCCGGCCGTGCTCGGCCAGGTCGTCCCACCATCCCTCGGACATGTCGTCCAGGCAGCTTCCGCCGAGCTTGACGACGGTGGGGGCGTACGGGGTCTTGTGGATCGCGGTCATGCCGGCATCACCGGCTGTGCCGTGAGACCCGTCTCCTCGGCCAGCCCGAACCGCAGGTTCAGCGCCTGGACGCCCTGTCCGGCCGCGCCCTTGACCATGTTGTCGAGGGCCGACAGGACCACGATCCGCCCGCCCTCGGGGTCGTGCATGACGGTGACGTCGCAGTAGTTGGAGCCGAGCACCGCCTGCGGGTCGGGCACCGGGATCAGGGTCTCGGTGTTGCGGCGGACCCGGACGAACTGCTTGTCCTTGTAGAACCGGAGGTAGGCGCGCTGCAGTTCGCGGGCGTCGACCTCGTCGTCGGTGAGGACGTAGGAGCTGGCGAGCAGCCCGCGCACGTGCGAGACGCCGTACGCCGACATCGACAGGGAGGAGATCTTGCCGGGCTTGGCCCGCTCGAAGAAGTCGCTCACCTCCGCCGCGTGCCGGTGCCCGGTCGGGGCGTACGGGGCGATGGCGCCGTTGCGCAGAGGGTGGAGGTCCGCGGTACGCAGCGACAGACCGCCGCCGCTGGAGCCGCTCTTGCCGTCGATCATGACCGTCTTGAGGTCCAGGCCGAGCCCGAGCGTCAGCGGGGCGAGGCCGAGGGTGATGGCGGTCGCGTAGCAGCCGGGCAGCGAGATCAGCGAGGCGTCGACGAGCTGGTCGCCGATGAGCTCCGGGACGCCGTAGACGAACCGGTCGGCCAGTTCGGCCGTCCGCTCGACCTTCGGGTACCAGCGCTCGTGCAGCTTCGGGGTACGGATCCGGAAGGCGCCGCTGAGGTCGATCACACAGGGCACCTGGTCGGCCAGCCGGGCGGCCAGCGCGGCCGAGACCGTGGCGGGCGTGGCCAGGAAGACGACGTCGCAGCGGTCCGACAGGTCCGTGTCCGCGGTGGACTCGACGCTCAGGCCCAGGTCCAGGCGGAGGCCCGGGTGGAGCTCGGAGGGGCGTCGGCCCACGTTGGACGAGCCGCCGAGGAAGGTCAGTTCCAGCTCGGGATGCTGGGTGACCAGGCGGATCAGTTCACCGCCGGCCAGCCCGGAGGCGCCGACGATTCCGACACGGATCATGCGAGGATCTCCTGCACGTAGCGGCTGACGGCGGAGGGGATGTCCACACCGGTCGCCGAGGTGATCGCCCGGAACGCCGGGGCGTGGTTGACTTCGTTGACGACGTAGCCGTCGGCCGTCTTGAAGAGGTCGATGCCGTAGATGCCCTCGCCGAGTTCGTTCACCACGCCGTCGACGATCTTCTGGACCATGGGGTCGTGGTCCATGGCCTGGTGGCGGTTGCCGAGGGCCGCGTTGCTGCGCCAGTCCTCGCCGGCGCTGGTGAACTCGGCGGCGGCGATCAGCTCGCGGCCGACGACGAAGCACCGGACGGAGCTGCCGCCGTCGAGGAACGGCTCGACCAGGGCGGCCTGTTCGAAGCCGTGGCCGAGGTCCTCGATGTAGTCGTAGACGGAATGGGCGGTGTCCGCGTCGCGGATGAGCGTGACCCGCTTGCCCATGCCGCCGAAGACGGGCTTCAGCACCAGGGGCAGCGGAAGCTCCTTCAGCGTCTTGTCGAAGTCCTTGCGGGAGAGGACGAGACGGTGGTCCGCGACGGGGACGCCGGCCTTGCGCAGCAGGGTGCGCAGGGCGAGCTTGTTCTCGCAGGCATGGATGGCGTGGGCCGTGTTGAGGGTCTTGATCCCGGACGCCTCCGCCTCGACGGCCAGGAGGCCGCCCCGCGTGTAGCTCCGGCTGCGGATGAGGACGACGTCGTAACCACCGAGCGGGGAATCCTCGGCGCCCAGGGCCAGGGACTCGTCGTTGACCCACTCGATGCGGTGCCCGAAGGCCGGGGCGGTCTCGATCAGCCGGCGTTCCTCCCAGCCGATCCGGTCCGCGACGATGGCGATGCTGCTGCCGCTCATTGAGGGACTCCTATCCGGTGGTGCGGCTCACTGGCCCCAGTCGCGCAGCGTCACTTCGATCATGGCGAGGGAGAGGGTGCCGTCGTCCTGGACGTTCTCGACGCGCAGCGTGAGCATGCACTCGGGGCAGACGAGGGTCTCGCCCTGGACCATCGGCGGGGTGGAGAGGCCGGTCTCGCACTCGGGGCAGAGGGCGCTGAGGAGCGGGGTGGACATGGATGTCTCCGTTTCGGTGGTGCGGGGTGGGTGGGGGTGCGGGCCGCGGGTCAGAGCGACCGGAAGGCGACGGCGGCCTTGCGGATGTCGTCCCGGTCCAGGAGCTCGGCTCCCGAGTCCTTCTGTCGCCTGGTCAGCCACGTGGTGAAGGCGGCGACGTCGAGGCCGGTGGCCTCTTCGGCCAGCGCCCAGCTGACGAGAGCCGTGGTGAGGCGGGTGCGGACGCGCAGCTCGCGGCTGTTGCCGACGAGTTCGGCGGGCAGCGTCTCGTACGCCGCGGGGTGGGTGAGCTGGCCGGGCAGCTCGTACGCGAAGGCGTGCGGCGTGGTGGGGCCGGACTGGAAGGCCTCACCGAGCCCGGCGCCCTTGAGCGCCACCTCGGAGAGTTCGGTGAGATGGGTCAGGTCGAAGCGGGTGTCGCCGTGGATGATCCGCAGCGAGGTCAGCAGCTCGGCCAGCGGCGCGTTGCCGCCGCGCTCGCCGATGCCGCCGACGGTGGTCGAGATCCATCGGGCGCCGGCCCGGACCGCGGCCAGCGAGTTCGCCACCGCCATGCCCAGCATGTTGTGCGAGTGGATCTCGATCTCGGAGCCGTCGATCGAGGTCAGGTCCGCGATCTTCTCCTCCATCTGCCACGGCGAGAGGTACGCGACGGTCTCCGCGAGCCGGAACCGGTCGGCCCCGGCCTCGAAGCCCGCGGTCACGTACGGGACCAGCCGCTCCTTGGGGGTGCGGGCGCCGTCCTCACCGCTGAAGGTGACGTGGAAGCCGCGTTCCTTGGCCCCTTCGATCGCGGCGCGCGCCACGTTGATCAGGTACTTGGTGCTCGGCGAGGCGAGCTTGAGCGCGGCGTGCTCCTCCGAGGTGGGGATGGAGAACATCACGTTCTCCACGCCCAGGCGCAGCGCCTCGTCGAGGGCTTCCTCCACCTGTCGGCGGTCGCGCACCACGACCAGGGTCAGGCTGCGCTCGGGACCCACGGTCTCGTGCGTGGTGAGGACCAGGTCGGCGTCCTTCGACGAGGGTCCGGACACCATCCCGACCTCGACGAGGGACACGCCGGTCTTCACCAGCAGGTCCGCGATGACCGAGGCGTCGCGGGGGCCGAATTCGACGCCGGCCATGTGGGCCGAGTCCCGCAGGGTCGCGTCGGATATGTGGGGCAGCACCTCCGGGACACTGCCACCGTTCTGTGATACTGCCATTTCCGTTACTCCTTGGTCGAAGCCGTTGGAATGTGGCTGGTGCTGAGTTCAAGAATCGGCTGACGGGGCAGGAGGGTCAAGGAAGTGCGTGTCAGGCTTCCTTGGCTTTTGTCAAGGAGTGTGAGGCCGGGCAAGGAATGCAAGCCGAGGGTGAAGTCGGGTGCGAAAAGCATCGATTGACGGACGCATTGAGGCCGGACGGGAAGGTTCCGTATGGCCGGGCAATTCCATCGGTGCAAGCAACCGGAAAACCGGGAATCACTCCAGGAGACGGGGATTTCATGATGGACCTTCTCGCGACCCCACGGCTCGGCGTCGTCGTCCCGCCGGAGAACCCCACGGCGGAGCCGGAGTTCAACCGGCTGGTCGACGGGCGCATGAACGTGTACACGAGCCGTTTCCCGGTCACACCGGGCCGGGGACTCCTCGGGATGCTGGAGGCGTGGAACGAGGCGCTGCCCGACACCCTGGCGGGCTTCGGCGCCATGGACCTGGACGCCGCCGTCGTCGCCTGCAGCGCCTCGCACTACCTGCTCGGGCCCGAGGGCGACCGGGCTTTCTGCGAGGAGCTCGGCGACCGGGCCGGCTACCCCGTGCGCTCCTCGACCCAGGCCATCCTCGCCGCCTGCGAGCGGCTCGGTGTGGAGCGGCTGACCCTGGTCTCCCCGTACGAGCCGTGGCTGACGGAGACCTCCGTCGGCTTCTGGCGCGCGGCCGGGCTCTCGGTGGACGAGGCGCTTCTCGTCCCGTCCCGGGAGGACCACTTCAACCCGTACGAGGTGACGACCGCGGCGATACTGGAACGGGTCCGTGACGCCCGGCTCGCCGACGACACCGCGCTCCTCTTCACCGGCACCGGCATGGGTACGCTCGCCGCCCTGGAGGAGCTGGGCCGCGACAGCGATCAGGTGCTGCTCACCTCGAACCTCGCCGGCGCCTGGTGGGCCCTGAGCGAGGCCGGCGCCGACGGGGATCCGGCCGGTGGCCACCCGCTGCTCGCCCGGCTGGAGCGGCACACGGCCGCGGTGGCGGCCTGATCCGGTGCCGGTCCCCGCGCACGGGAAGGGCGCGGCCGGTCTTCGGGACCGTCCGCGCCCTCGTCGGCGGTGTCGTCGCCGTATCGGCTCAGACCCGGGCGTGGTCCCTCCGGGCGGCGCCGATCTTGTAGCCGACACCGCGCACCGTGACGATCCACCTGCTGGAGCCGAGCTTGGCCCGGAGGCTGCTGACGTGGGTGTCGATGGTGCGGCTGGACGCCGCGCGGTCGGTCTGCCATACCTTCGCCATCAGTTCCTTCCGGGACACCACCCGCTCGGGGTTGGACGCCAGCACGTACAGGAGTTCGAACTCTTTCGATGTCATGTCCACCAGTCGGCCGTCCAGACGCACCTCCCGTGACCGCCCGTCGACGTGCAGCGGCCGCAGGGAGATCGACTGCGGGGCGCCGTCGGTCCCCGGATTCGCCCGGCGGAGCACCGCTCTTATGCGCGCCATGACCTCGCGGGAGCCGCAGGTCTTCACCACGCAGTCGTCCGCCCCGGCCTGGAGCGCGAGCACCCGGTCCAATTCCGTGTTCCGGCGGCTGAAGGCGATGATCGGCGTGTCCCCGGCCGCTCTTATCGCTCGGCACACCTCCAGGCCGTCCATATCGGGAAGTTCGAGATCGAGCAGGACGAGATCGGCCCGTGGTAGGAGTTTCAGCGCGCCCGATCCGGTGCTGACCCCCCTTGCCTGGTATCCCTGGAGACGCAGGTCCCGCACGATGGAATCGATCGATTCCGAATCCTCCACCACGAGTGCGTTCACCATCTTGGTCGTCAACTCCCTTGGTCTGGATGAGAAATACCGGTCCGAGGATTTCAGGCGCTCTGCGACAGCCTTTCGTCGAGCGCTCCCGTGCGGAGGAGTCGGTCGTAGACATGAGCGGCGGAAACCAGGGTCATGTGGTGGTGCCAGCCGGGGAAGGAGCGGCCCTCGAAGTCGAGCAGCCCGTATTCCCGTTCGAGCACGGACGCCGTGAGGAAGGCGCCCGGCTGCGCCTGGGCGAGGGTCGCCAGCTGCTCCACCCTCCGCCCGGTCAGGTTGGTGATCCACACCCGGGGGGCGCGGGAGTCCGCCGGGCACCGCTCGGTGAAGAGCCGGTACGTCCGGCAGTGGCCGGGCAGCCGTACCAGCTCGGAGACCACCCGCAACCGCCGGCCCCGGCCGGCCGGCGCGGCCGGGTTCACCGCGCGCGGCGGCAGGACGTGGTGCTGCTGAAGGAACTGCCGGGCGCCGATCGGGCCGAGCGGCGTGCTGGCTGCGCCGGGGACGGTCCGGGAGACACGCGGGTCGGCGGGGAGCACCGGCAGCGCGGCGGGCACCGCGATCACGAAGTCGTGGCCGCGCCGGTCGAGGCCCGCGAGGAGCCGCCCGGCGTCGAGGTGTTCGCTCAGGTCGGCCACCACGGGCACGTGGGTCGGCAGTCCGCGCGGCAGGGCCTCCGAGACGGAGTCCACCAGGTCCAGGACGTGCTCCCATACCGGCCGGTGCCGGGCCGAATCGGGAACCCGGGCGCGCTCGCGCAGTTTCGCGTCCTCGTTCCACTGCTGGGGCAGCAGCAGCCGCCACTCCACCGGCAGTTCCTCGTCGCCGGTGGAGACGAAGGCCCCGAGGCCGACCTGGCAGCTGATGGTCCGCCCGGCGGCGGGGACGAAGCGGCGGTGCACCCCGCAGGTGTGTTCGCCCCGTTTGGGCAGGACGACGGTGCCGATGGTCAGCGCCCGTAACGGGAAGTGCTCGGTCGCCAGCCGGATCAGCTCCCGCCGGGCGGGCACCCAGTCCCAGGGGCTGGCACTGATGAACTGGTGCAGCGACTGGGAGGTGGTGGCCGGGGCGGCGGAGACCGAGGCGGCGAGCCGGCGGATGGACTTCCGGCCCGGTGTGGTCAGCAGCCCCCGCAGGTAGAGCTGGGCCCAGCGGCGCTGGTCCGCCCTCGGCAGATGGGCGAAGAGCGATTCCGCGAAGCGGGAGACCCGTGTGTCGTGGCCCGGAGCCCCTGCTCCGGCCGTGCGGTGTTCCTCCATGCCGTGTTCCTCCCCCGTCAGGTGACACAGAAAGAATAACGAACGCCCTCTTTTTTTGCGAGGGAAGGGAAGGGGCCTCCGCGACTTCGCCAAGTCGGACAGCCCAGGTCGGTTTTCGGCCGCGCCACGGCCCGACACTGCGCCGGGACCCCCGCGCCGACCGCTCCCGCAGGGCCGACCGGCACCGGGCCGGGCCCTCGCGCCGACCGCTCCCGCACGGACGGACGGCCGCGCCGGGGCCCGTACCGCACGGATGCGGACACGGGCCCCGGCGCGGCCGTCCCTCGGCTACGAGCTCGCGCCCGCGCCCGCCCGCTCGGCGGGGAAGCCGTGCGTGCGTGCCCCGACCACCACGGCCAGGACCGGCACGATCAGGATCAGTACGCTCCACGGGAAGGACCCGGAGCCGAACAGGTCGAGCAGCAGTCCGCCGGCCAGTCCGCCGGCGGCCATGGCCACGTTCCACAGGGTGACGAGCATGGCCTGGGCCGCGTCGGCGGCCTCGTCGCCGCCCGCGCCGCCCGCGTCGCCCGCCGCCGTCTGCAGCAGGGTCGGCACGCCGCCCCAGCCGAGGCCCCACAGCGTCACCGCCGCGTAGATGACGACGGTGTTGCCGGAGAGGACGGCGAGCGCGGCGGCCGCCACCCCCATGAGCAGCACGCTCGCGAGCGTCAGCACCCGTAGCCGGCGGTTGATCCCGACGCCGACCACCCAGATGCTCAGCAGGGACGCGCCGCCGAAGACGAGCAGCACCAGGTCGGTCGAGCCACCCAGGCCGAGCTCGTCGAGGAAGATCGCGATGAAGGTGTAGAGGATGGTGTGCGCGAGCACGAGGACGAGCGTCACGAAGAGGACGGGCGTCACGCCGGGCACCTTCAGCGCGCTCAGCATCGGGGCCCTCCTGCCCTCCTCCTTCTGTCCCGGGTAGTCCGGTACGGCCGCGGCGATCCAGCCGAGCAGGATCACCGTGAGGCCGGTCATGACCAGGAAGGCCACCTGCCAGTTCACGGCCTTGCCGAGGAAGGTGCCGGCCGGCACGCCGAGCGAGAGGGCGACCGGGATGCCGGCCATGGCGATCGCGATCGCCTTGCCCTGGAGGTGCTTCGGCGCCATCCGCCGGGCGTAGCCGGCGAGCAGCGCCCAGGCGAGACCCGCGGCCACACCGGCGACGAACCGGGCGCCCATGGTCAGCAGGTACGAGGTGGAGACCGCGGTCACCGTGTTGGCGATGGCGAAGCCGGTCATCGCGGTGAGCAGCAGCCGCTTACGCCGCCAGGCGGCGGTGGCCGCGCTCAGCGGGATCGCGGTCAGCGCGGTGCCGATCGCGTAGATGGTGACCGTCTGACCGGCCGCCGACTCGCCGACGCCGAGGTCGGCGCTCATCGCGGGCAGCAGACCGGCCGGCAGGGTCTCGGTGAGGCTGGTGATGAAGACCGCCGTGGCGAGGGCGAGCAGGGCGAGCAACGGCAGCCGTGGCGGCCCGGCCTCCTCCGTCCGTACGTGGGCGGGCGCATGTGTGGTCATGGGGTATCAGCTCGCATCTCCGCCCGCGTCCGGGCGCGGGTGTCGTGGGTGAGGGGTGGATGTCAGGCCCCGGCGGCGGAAGCGGTGTCCGCCCGGTAGCCGAACTGTCCGTCCAGGAGCGACCGCAGCCGCCTGCGGCCGCGGTGCAGACGGGAGTTGACGGTGCCGCAGGGGATGCCGACGAGCGAGGCGATCTCCCCGTACGGCAGCCCTTCGACGTCGGCCAGGTAGACGACGGTCCGGAAGTCGCAGGGGATCGACCGCAGCGCCTCGCTGATCACCGGGTCCGGGATCCGGGCCATGACCTGTGCCTCGACCGACGGCAGGCCCTCGGCCGTGTGCGAGGCCGCGCGGGCGAGCTGCCGGTCCTCGATGCCCGAGCTGGTCGAGTACGTCTGCTCGACCCGTCGCTTCCGGCAGGCGGTCAGGTGGACGTTGGTGAGGATCCGATGGAACCAGGCCCGCAGATTGGTGCCGGGCCGGAACTGGTGGAAGCTGCGGTACGCCCGGGCGTACGTCTCCTGTACCAGGTCCTCGGCGTCCGCGGGGTTCTTGGTGAGCCGCATGGCCCGGGCGTACAGCTGGGGACGAAAGCCGACGGCGTCCCGCTCGAAGCGGGCCGTGCGCTGCTCGTCCGTCTCGGCGGCGGGGGCGATGGTCGTGTCCGTCATGGCCGGGAGCATTACATAGAAAACGTTCGGTTTTCTTTTGGGGCGGGGCGATCCGCGACGACCTTGGCAACTTCCGGAACGGCGTGTGAAATCGGTTTCCCGGCACGGGTCCGGCCCGCCGCGGTGGGGGACGCGACGGCCCGGACCGGGTGTGTCGGGCGTACTAGAAGGCGGAGACGGACGCCATCTCCGCGATGGCCGAGAAGGCGGATCCCTCGCCCTGGAGGGCGTCCACGCGGAGCCGGTGGCGGCCGGGAGCGGACTCCCCGGGAAGCGCCTCGGCCTCGATCCAGCAGGGTGAGTCGAACTCCACGTACCGGCTGAAGCGCACGTCCATGGAGAGCGGCAGCGCCGGCCCCCGGGACGGGGTCAGGGCGTGGGCCGCCTGTCGTACGGACTCCAGCAGGACCATGCCCGGCACGTGGTCGACGGGGTGGTCGAAGAGGACCGGGTGCGTGGTGTCCACCCGGAGGCGCCAGCGGCCGGGCTCCCCGGACGGGGAGAGCACCACGTCCTGGTCGCGACCGCGGCCGACCAGACCCGGCGGGACGGGGGACGTCGGCGCGGGTGCGCCGCCGAACATGCCGGCCACGTCACCGCGGCCCGCCCGCAGTCGCTGGTACACCGCGGGCGAGTGACAGCCGAACTCGGTCTCGGCCACGGCGACCGGCGCGCCGTGGCGGAGGACTTCGATGCGCATCCTGATCGAGGCGGGCAGGGACCGGAGGTACCGGATGTCGGAGCACGAGACGCGCAGCTCGACCTCGGCAGGCGCGCCGGTGATGTGCAGGCCCGAGGGGTCGATCTCGTACCGCAGGTCACGCCAGCTGAGCTGGTAGCCGAAGGGCATGTCGTAGGCGACGTGGGCGAGCAGCGGGAAGGTCTGCCGGACCGTCTCGCACAGCATGAGAGGGTCGTACATCCCGCGCTCGGGGGTGTAGAAGCAGTGGCTGCGCGGCCACTGGGCGTTGACCGTGAAGGAGTCGGGGCCGTTCCTGCGCCAGTCTGTCAGGAAGACCTCGGACAGGGCTGCCCGGTGGACGTACTCCCGGGGAACCGTGGTGGTGAGCTGGGTGCGTAAGACGCCGGAACGTTCCATCGTGGTAGGCATGCCTCTCCCCCTGGCGTGCGGATGTGGAGGCCCGGCCGATCTACCGATGGCGGGACCTTGCCTGTAAAATAAGGGTGTTCGTTTTTTTTGTCGAGGGATTACGGGGCGCCCATGGATGAGCCGAAGCAGGAACGGGCGGTGAAGACGCGGAACGTCATCCTCCACGCCGCCGCCGAGGTGTTCGACGAGCACGGCTTCAGTGGAGCCAGCATCAGCAAGATCATGAACCGGGCCGGGGTGACCCAGGGCGGCATGTACTTCCACTTCAAGTCGAAGCGGGGCCTCGCCATGGCCGTCATGGCGAGTCAGCAGGACTTCGTGGAGCCCCCCGAGCGCTCCTCGGGTCTCCAGGCGCTGATCGACCTCACCTTCTACCTGGCCCGCGAGCTCCAGCGGAATGTGGTGTTCCGGGCAAGTGTGCGGCTCGCGGTCGAGCAGGGCGAGTTCGGCATCCGGAGCGACACGCCCTACCAGGAGTGGGTGGACTACTTCCTGAAGCACCTGCGCGTGGCGCGCGAGCTGGGCGAGCTCCTGCCGGACGTCGACGAGGGCGAGTTCGCCACGACCCTCGTGGGTGCCTATACCGGGGTTCAGCTCTACTCGAACATCGTCAGCGAGCGGAAGGACCTTCCGCGGCGCATCGCCCTGCTGTGGCAGTTCACGCTGCCGGCCGTCGCGGCCCCCGAGGTCCGCGAACGGCTCCGCATCCGCCCGGGCAAGGGGGACTTCCCCGCCTGACGACGGCCGTGTCGGCCACCGTCTCGGTCGCGTCGGCCGGGACCGTGGCGGCTACTGCTACTGCTACTGCTACGGCGGCGTCGGCCACTGTCATGGTCGCGGCGGCCACCGCTACGGCCGCGCCGGCCACCCTTGCGGTCGCGGTGGCCGGGATCGTGGCTCAGCCCTCCACTGCCCGGCCACCCCCGGCGTCCTGGGCGCCGTCCGCGGCACCTCCGGCGTCCTGGGGACCGCCCGAGACGCCTCCGGTCTTCCGGGTACCGCCCGCGGTACCCCCGGCCTCCCGGTCGCCCAGGTCCACTCGGGCGTCCACGGCCTCTCCGGCCTCCCCGGACTGCCGGGTTTCCGGAGCTTCGAGGGCATCCGAGGCTCCCCGGTCGGCCGGGACGTCCGGGGCATTACGGACACCGGGGACACCGGGGGTACCAGGGCCACCCGAGGCGACCGGGGAGGGAAGACCCGCACCGGTGTCGCCCGTCGCCGAGACTCCCGCGAGAGCCAGTCGCCAGACCCGGTTCAGCTGGTCGACGGGGCTCTCCGGCTCGCCCTCCGTGCCCGGCCGGGCGCGCAACGAGGCCTCCGCCCCACCGGTCAGGTACTCCACCAGGATCGTCACGTCCTCCGGCGGGGCGCCGTCGCGGAGCTGCCCCGTCCGGTGGGCCTCGTCCAGCAGGTCCCGGACCGTCGGCAGCCAGTTGCCCGACCAGGAGGCGCCTCCCGGGAGCTCCCGGGCCAGCCGGACGCTCGCCCGTACCAGGACCTCACGCTCCATCAGCCGCGCTAACTCGACGGTGAGGTCGACCACGGCGCGCAGCGCCGAGGTCCGCTCGGCGGTGACCCGCTCCAGCGCGGTCCGTGTGACGGCGTGGCCTTCCTCCCGCACGGCCTCGGCCAGATCGGCCTTGGAGGCGAAATGGAAGGTGACCGCTCCTATGGACACGCCTGCGGCCTTGCTGATCTGGGACAGCGACGTACCGGCGTATCCGTCGCGGTCGAACTCCGCCGCGGCCGACCGAACGAGTCCCGCGCGGGTGCGTACGGCCCTCTCCTGTTTCACCATGCTGACTCCGAGTGAGCTCCTGAAATGAGCATCCTCGGCGGTCGTCCCAAGGGTCGGCAACGCCGAGTTGGTCAAGATGCGACGCGATTTCCTCCGGGCCCGTCGGAGGGGCCCGCAGCCTCCGCGGGGCGCCCGGCGGGACACCAGGAAAGAGAACGTTCGCTATTCTTTGACCATGGTCACCCTCCCGCCCGACGACGTCGTCTCCCGCTTCACCGAGCGGGTCTTCGAACCGCTGGCGCGGGCCGACCAGCGCGCCTGGGCATGGAGATACCTGCGGGCCCTGCTGACCACCCCCGGCAAGAAGTCCGCCCGCCGACTGGCCGCCAGCGTCTCGGCCTCGCCGACGGCGGCCCAGGCCCTGCACCAGTTCGTCAACGTCAGCCCCTGGGACTGGACCCCAGTGCGCGAGGAGCTGGTCCGCTGGACCGAACGACGGCTCGCCCCACAGGCCTGGGTCGTCGACCTGGCTGTGCTGCCGAAGCGCGGCGAGCACTCCTGCGGGGTGCACCGCCGCTTCGTCGCCGCCGCCGGACGGGCCGTCACCTGCCAGGTGGGAGTGGGCGCCTTCCTCGCCACGGCGGCCGACGCGGTACCCGTCGACTGGCGCCTCCAACTGCCCGGCGCCTGGGGCAAGAACCAGCACTACCGCCGGCGCGCCCGGATACCCGACGACGTGGGCTTCCGGCCGCCCGAGCAGCACGCCCTCGAACTCGTCGACGCCCTGGCCGTCGCGAGCCGCGCCGCCCCCGTCCCGGTCGTCGCCCACTTGGGCGCGACCCCCCGGGCGGGCGCCCTCGTGCGGGGGCTCGCGGCCCGGAACCAGGACTTCGTGCTGGCCGTTCCCGACGGACTGCGGGTCAGGACCGCCCGCCCCGCCGGCCACCCGCCTTGCCCCCACCGCGAGGGATGCGGCCCGGTGCGCACGGCCCGTGGGGTGCTCGACCACGGCCCGGGCCCGCTCCGCACCGAGGACACGGTCCGGCCCGGCGGCCGTGAGCACCGTGCCGCGGTCGCGACGGCCCTCGTGCACCCCGTCGACCGCCCCTCGCTGGGCACCCCGCACCGCGCCTACCGCCTCTTCATGGTTCGCTCAGGGGAGAGCCGGCCCCCGTCCCAGCTGTGGCTCACCAACATGACCCACGCCCGCACCGAGAACCTCCTCGCCCTCACCCGCCTCCCCGCCCGCGCCCGTCAGACCACCCGCCACCTGGAGGACGACCTGGGCCTCCTCGACTTCGAGGGCCGCTCGTACCCCGGTTGGCACCACCACATGACCCTGGTCTCCGCCGCCTACGCCCTCCACCACCTCCACCACAGGCCCCGCTTGGCCGTCGGAGCGTGACGGAGGTGCGGCGGGACGCCCGGAACACACGCTGATCCCGCCCCCGACGACCTGTGGGAGCGGGCGACCCGGCCACCGCCGCCCCCGGACGGCTACGCGCTCCCGACCGGGCGGCCCGTGCCGCCGCGAACTCCCGGGTGCCCCGAGGGAGGACCGGCATCGTCGGTGTGTCCTGGCCGCCCTCACGATCGTCCGGACCCAGCCTGCTGAGCAGCCTCCCCTCCTCCCGCGTTCGGCCAGGTGATGGTCGTACCGTCCGGAGCGGCCGTGATCCGGAAGCGGTCGAGGGCCGGTGAACCGTCTCGCCGCCAGCGGGTCGCGTGGTCCTCGATCCGGCTCCACAGGTGGTCCCGACCGCGCTGGTGGACGGTCCGCCGTGGGCCGTCGCGTCGAAGCGCGGCCCATGACCCGGCCTCGACCTCGAGGAGTACGGGCGCAGCCCGGAGTCGATCCGTACGCTGAACACCCGTCGTGCGGCTCGCGCCCGGTGTCGACGAGTGGCTGGCCAGGGACGCGAGTCCGGAGCAGGTGATCCGTACGCTCACGGCCGCCCTCCCGCCCGCCCGCGTTCCCGTCCACCACCCGGGCCGGTTCGTCGAGTTCCGGCTCTCCGCCCTCCTGCCGCCCCTGCTGGCCGCCGTACCGCCGCCGTCCGCGACCGACGGGCCCGCGCCGCTCGTCAACTGCGACGGGTGCGACCGGGCCTTCCGCAGTCACGACCCGGACGCCGAGTGCGCCGAGTGCCGGTCCGCTGCCTGACCGGTCGGCCGCTCGGCGTGCCGTGGACAACGGCCGGTGTCGGAGGCGGGTGGGAGGATCCCTCCCGTGCCACTGCCCTACCCCGATGATCTGACGTCCCTGGTTCTTCGTACCGACTTCGGTGACGACGAGGCCTGGGCCGTGTTCCGGACCACGACCGGTCAGGCCCATGACGGCCCTGACCGCTGCCCGGGGCTCCGGTGACCCCTCGCGATACGGTGCTGCGATGTCTCGATCAGTCGAAGCCGGATCAATGTCGTCTCCCGTCACCGCGGACGACGTCGACCTTGCCGTGCGGCTCGCCGTGGGCGTCCTTCGGGACGCACCCGCGGAGGGGTGGGGCGGAAAGGCCGGTTCGCTGGAGTGGGACTGCTGGGAGACCGCCGAGCACCTCGCCAACGACCTGTTCTACTACGCCGTGCAGCTGGGGCCGCAGAGCCCGCCGCTGGACACCCATGTGCCTTTCGCGTTGAGCCGGACGAGGCCGGACGGACCCGCGGTCTTCGTCTTCGCGGACCGCGACGCGGGTCCGGCCGGCCTGGTGCAGGTGCTGGAGGCGTGCGGCGCGCTGCTGGGCGCCATGGTGCGTACGACGCCGCCCCGGGTCCGCGCCCACCACGCCGCCGGGGTGTCGGACCCCGAAGGCTTCGCGGCGCTGGGGCTGCAGGAGACGCTGGTGCACATGCACGATCTGGCGGAAGGCTTCGGGCTTTCCTGGACCCCGCCCTCCGCTCTCTGCTCGCGGGTGCTCGCCCGTCTGTTTCCAGAGGCGCCGGGCGGCGCGGATCCCTGGCTCACCCTGTTGTGGGCCACCGGCCGCGCCGAACTGCCGGGGCACCCTCGTCTCACCACGTGGCGCTCGGACAGCACACCGCGGTCATAGGGGCGGACGGCTCCATCACGGCGGTGAGCCGTTCCGCCGCCCGTGACTGACGTGGGACGGGCAACTCGCGTGGGGCGGGCAGGAAGGCCGAAGCCCCGAGCCGTGTCGGCCCGGGGCTTCGGAGAGGTGATCGGAGAAGTGAACGGCGGTCGGTCAGGGCCGGCCCCGGTCAGGACCGAACGGTCAGCCCTCGACCCAGGAAGCGCTGCCCGCCCCTGAACCGCCCCCGCACTCGCCCGCCGAGGTGCCGCGCTGGCCGGAGTTCAGCGTGACCCACTGGCCGTACGTGTCCGGCCACCAGCCGCAGACGATGGTGACGCGGAAGGCGATGGCGCGGTTGGTGTGGTTGGTGCAGTCCGCGAAGCCCTGGTAGCCGTTGACCCACGTCTGGCAGTTCAGTGCGTTGGCCGCCGCGCGGGGTGCCGCCCCGGTGGTGTGGGCGGTCGCGGGGGCACCCGCCGAGAGCAGGGCGGCCCCGACGAGCGCGGCCAGGGTGACAGGCATCTTGCGTCGCATCAGTTACTCCTTGGCAGGATCTCCGTCGCACTACCACGGATGGCTCCACGCGCATGCCCCCGAGGAGCGCTCCTCGTCGCCCTTGTGTCGAACCGCAGGTCCGAGCCCCGCGACGCCGGCGTGGTGCTGGATGTAGTGCTCAATGAGATAACGGACATCCCGCCCGGAGGGTGCGGAGTTTCATCACGCCGGGAACCGCCGGTCCACCCACCGCCACGCGGTCTCGAGCAGCAGTCCTCCCGCCGCCGCGACGGCGACCGCCGTCCACGGCATCGTCACGCCCACCAGCTTCAGGGCGAAGAAGTCCTGGAGCCAGGGGACGACCAGGACGAGCAGGAAGGCGCCGCCCATCGTGGCGACCAGGGCGAGGCGCCACCAGGTGTACGGGCGGGCGATGATCGCCAGGACCCACATGGAGACCAGGAAGAGGGTGAGGGTGGCGGCGCTGGTCTCGGCCGGCAGGGCCCCCGGGCCCGTGTAGTGGTGGCGGGCCAGGAGGTACGTGGTGAAGGTGGCCGCCGCCGCGATGACGCCGCCGGGGATCGCGTACCGCATGACCCGCCGTACGAAGTTCGGCTTCGCACGTTCCTTGTTGGGGGCGAGCGCGAGGAAGAACGCCGGTACGCCGATCGTGAGGGTGGAGAGGAGCGTGAGGTGGCGGGGGAGGAAGGGGTACTCCACCTGGGAGCAGACCACCAGGACCGCCAGGAGGACCGAGTAGACCGTCTTGGTGAGGAAGAGGGTCGCCACCCGGGTGATGTTGCCGATGACCCGGCGGCCCTCCGCCACCACCGACGGGAGGGTGGCGAAGCTGTTGTTCAGGAGGACGATCTGGGCCACCGCCTTCGTCGCCTCCGAGCCCGAGCCCATCGAGACGCCGATGTCGGCGTCCTTCAGGGCCAGCACGTCGTTGACGCCGTCGCCCGTCATCGCGACGGCGTGGCCGTGGGACTGGAGCGCCGCGACCATGTCCCGTTTCTGCTGCGGGGAGACCCGGCCGAAGACCGCGTTCTCGTCGAGGACCTTCGCCATCTCCTCCCGGTCGGCGGGGAGGGTGCGGGCGTCGACCGTGTTCTTCGCGCCCTCCATGTCGAGCTTCGCGGCGACCGCGCCGACCGAGACCGCGTTGTCGCCCGAGATGATCTTCGTGGCGACGTTCTGGTCGGCGAAGTAGGCGAGGGTGTCGGCGGCCTCGGGGCGGAGGCGTTGTTCCAGGACCACGAGCGCGGTCGGGTGGGCGTCGGTGGTGACCCCGGGATCGTCGAGTTCGTGTGTCGTACGGGCCAGGAGGAGGACCCGCAGGCCCTGCTCGTTGAGGTGGTCGATCTCGGTCAGGGCCGGGTCGTCGGCGGGGAGGAGGACGTCGGGGGCGCCCAGGAGCCAGGTGGAGTTCTCGCCGTCGCCCTCGCTGAACGCGGCGCCGCTGTACTTCCGTGCGGAGGAGAACGGCAGTGCCTCCGTGCACCGCCACTCCACCGTCTCCGGGTACGCCTCGATGATGGCCCGGAGGGAGGCGTTGGGACGCGGGTCGGATTCGCCGAGGGCGCCGAGGACCTTCCGTACGTACGCCTCGTCCGAGCCGCCCAGTGGACGGAGCTCCGTGACGTCCATGCCGCCCTCGGTGAGCGTGCCCGTCTTGTCCAGGCAGACGACGTCGACGCGGGCGAGGCCCTCGATGGCGGGCAGCTCCTGCACGAGGCACTGTTTGCGGCCCAGGCGTACGACTCCGATGGCGAAGGCGACCGAGGTGAGCAGGACGAGGCCCTCGGGGATCATCGGGACGATGCCGCCGACCGTACGGGCGATCGAGTCCTTGAGGTCGTTGTCCTTGACGACGAGCTGGCTGATGATCAGGCCGAGCGCGGTCGGGACCATCATCCACGTCACGTACTTGAGGATCGTGGAGATGCCGGAGCGCAGTTCGGAGTGGACGAGCGTGAAGCGGGAGGCCTCCTCGGCGAGCTGTGCCGCGTACGCCTCGCGGCCGACCTTCGTGGCCGTGAAGGCGCCGCCGCCGGCGACCACGAACGAGCCCGACATCATCGGGTCGCCGGGTTTCTTCACCACCGGGTCGGCCTCGCCGGTGAGGAGCGATTCGTCGATCTCCAGGCTGTCGGCCTCGGCGACGACGCCGTCGACGACGACCTTGTCGCCGGGGCCGAGCTCGATCAGGTCGCCGAGGACGATCTCGGAAGTCGAGAGCTCCGCCGTCACGCCGTCGCGGCGGACGGTCGGCCTGGCCTCTCCGATGACGGCGAGTCCGTCGAGGGTCTTCTTGGCGCGGAGTTCCTGGATGATGCCGATGCCGGTGTTGGCGATGATCACGAAGCCGAAGAGGCTGTCCTGGATCGGTGCGACGCAGAGCATGATCACCCAGAGCACGCCGATGATCGCGTTGAAGCGGGTGAGGACGTTGGCGCGGACGATGTCGGTCGCCGAGCGGGAGCTCCGTACCGGTACGTCGTTGACCTCGCCGCGTGCGACGCGCTCGGCGACCTCGGCCGAGGTGAGCCCGGCGGCGCGGTGGACGACGGGCGGGCCGGCCGTCCCGGTCCCGCTGCCGCCCGTGTCGATCTTCGCCCGCTGAGTCATGTTTTCGACGGTACGACCGGAACGGGGCGTTCACCTGCCGAGCAGGGCGAAGATCCGACCGGGGGAGGAGGGGAAGGGTCCCCCGGTACTACGCGCCGGGGCGCGGTCCCTCGGAGGTCGCCGCCCCCGCCGACTCCGCCGCCTCGTGGCGCTTGATCGCCGCGTCCCGCTTCCGTACGTACCAGATGCCGATCAGGCCGAGGCCCGCGCCGGCCAGGCAGGTCCACACCCACCAGGTGAGGTCCCGGTCGTCGAACCAGCCGTAGAAGGGGACCTGGACGAGGAAGAGGACGAACCAGAGGATCGTTCCGCCGGTGATGGTGGCGACGACGGGCCCTTCGAGGGGCTCGGGTGCCTCGTGCTTCGGTGTCCACTTCGCCATGGGCTCAGTCTAGGTGGCCCGCATTCATATCTACGCGCGGAGATAGACGGCCGCTCGCTCATGTGTTCATACTGAAACGGTTTGCCTCTGGCGGGTTTCCTTCGTATGAACCGCCAAAAGATCCCTTAAACGGACTTCTCCGCTCCGAAGAGGAACCCACCCCCATGAGCACCACGGCCACCGCCAAGGCCACGTCCCCCGAGGGACTCCAGGGCCCCGACGCTCCCGTCTCGGGCCTCGACCGCTACTTCAAGATCTCCGAGCGCGGCTCGACCGTCGCCCGCGAGGTCCGTGGCGGTCTCGCCACCTTCTTCGCGATGGCCTACATCATCGTGCTGAACCCGATCATCCTCGGCAGCGCCAAGGACATGTACGGGCACCAGCTCGACGGCGGCCAGCTCGTCACCGCCACCGTCCTCACGGCGGCGTTCTCGACGCTCCTCATGGGCGTCATCGGCAACGTCCCGATCGCCCTCGCCGCCGGCCTCGGCGTCAACACCGTCGTCGCGCTCCAGCTCGCGCCGAAGATGTCCTGGCCGGACGCCATGGGCATGGTCGTCCTCGCCGGCGTCGTCGTGATGCTGCTCGTCGCGACCGGTCTGCGCGAGCGCGTCATGAACGCGGTCCCGGTCGGCCTGCGCAAGGGCATCGCGATCGGCATCGGCCTCTTCATCATGCTGATCGGCCTCGTCGACTCGGGCTTCGTCTCCCGCATCCCCGACGCCGCGCACACCACCGTCCCGCTCCAGCTCGGCGGCGACGGCCACCTCACCGGCTGGCCCGTCCTGGTCTTCGTCCTGGGCACGCTCCTCACCCTGGCCCTGATCATCCGCAAGGTGCCGGGCGCGATCCTCATCTCGATCGTCGTCATGACGATCGTCGCGATGGTGATCAACGCGGTCGCGACCGTCCCCTCCTGGGGCCTGACCACCCCGGAGTGGCCGGGCAACCCGGTGGCCTCCCCCGACTTCGGTCTCGTCGGCGAGGTCAGCCTCTTCGGCGGCTTCGAGAAGGTCGGCTACCTGACCGGCGTCCTCTTCGTCTTCACCGTGCTGCTGTCCTGCTTCTTCGACGCCATGGGCACGATCCTCGGCGTCGGCGACGAGGCCAAGCTGATCGACAAGGACGGCGACTTCCCCGGCATCAACAAGGTCCTGCTCGTGGACGGCCTGGCCGTCGCCTCCGGCGGCGCGACCTCCTCCTCGGCCACCACCTGCTTCGTGGAGTCCACGGCGGGCGTCGGCGAGGGCGCGCGCACGGGCCTCGCCTCGGTCGTGACCGGCGGTCTGTTCTCGGTGGCGCTGTTCCTCACGCCGCTGGCCACGATGGTCCCGTCCCAGGCGGCGACGCCCGCGCTGCTCGCGGTCGGCTTCCTGATCCTGGCCGGTTCGGTCAAGGACATCGACTGGAGCGACTTCACCATCGCGGTGCCGGCGTTCCTGGCCATGGTGATGATGCCGTTCACGTACTCGATCACGAACGGCATCGGCATCGGCTTCATCGCGTTCAGCGTGCTGCGTCTCGCGGCCGGCCGGGGCCGTGAGGTCCCGGTGGCCATGTACGCCGTGTCGGCGGTCTTCGTCTTCTACTACGCGATGCCGGCGCTCGGCCTCACGTGATCCCGGGGCGCCTCGGCCGCCGGCTCCGTGCCGGTGGCCGTGTCGGCCGCCCCGTAGAACCTCTCCGTCTCGTCGACGGCGGTCTTGAACCGCTCGTCGAAATCCTCCCGAATGAGCGTCCGGACGACATAGTCCTGGACGCTCATTCCTCTTCTCGCGGCGTGACTCCTGAGCCGGTCGAGCAGCTCACCGTCGATGCGCAGGCTGAGCACTGTCGATCCCATGCCGTTCAGGGTCGGGGCAGCTGGGGCCTCTTTGCGTCACTTTCTGGATCTGACTCACTCGTTTGGGTGATACATGGATGCCGAAGTGTGATCCGTCCGGCGCTGTGCTGCCGAATGCGCCACCAGGAGTCGTCCGTGCGGGTGTGATCCGTGCGACGTCGGCGCACTCTCGTTAGTACTTAGCGAGAGTAATGAGTTAGGCTAACGAACATGCCAGACCTGTCCCACGGCACCGCTGACGACGACGCGGCCGTGAACGCACTCCGCTCCTCCGTCATGCGCCTCGGCCGACGCCTCAAGCACCAGCGCGTCGACGAGTCGCTGAGCCCCACCGAGATGTCGGTGCTCGGCACCCTCGCGCTCTGCGGCTCCGCCACCCCCGGCGAGCTGGCCCGCAAGGAGCACGTCCAGCCGCCGTCGATGACCCGCATCGTCGCGCTGCTCGAAGCCAAGGGACTGGTCCGGCTGGAGCCGCACCCCGACGACCGCCGGCAGAAGGTCGTCAGCCAGACCGAGCGGGCCGAGGCCATGCTCGAAGAGTCCCGCCGCAAGCGGAACGCCTGGCTGGCCGCCCTCGCCGAAGGCCTGGACGAGGACGAATGGGCCAAGCTGCGCGCGGCCGCCCCGGTCCTGGAGAAGCTCGCCCACCTGTAATCCATGCGCCAAGGAGGCGACGCGCTTTGAGTACGGGACCCGGAGCAGACTCCGCACCCGTCCACAAACCCACCCTCAAGACCCGTGGGCGGGGGGAAACCTTCTCCTCGCTCCGTATCCGCAACTACCGGCTGTTCTTCACCGGAGCCATCGTCTCCAACACCGGTACGTGGATGGCCCGCATCACCCAGGACTGGCTGGTCCTGAGCCTCACCGGCTCGGCCGCCGCCGTCGGCGTCACCACGGCCCTGCAGTTCCTGCCGATGCTGCTCTTCGGCCTGTACGGCGGTGTCATCGCCGACCGCTACCCGAAACGGCTCCTGCTGCTCTTCAGCCAGGCAGCCCTCGGCCTCTGCGGCCTCGCGCTCGCCGTCCTCACCCTCTCCGGCCACATCCAGGTCTGGCACGTCTACCTGATCGCCTTCCTCCTCGGCATGGTGACCGTCGTCGACAACCCGACCCGGCAGGCGTACGTCGCCGAGATGGTCGGCCCGGAGCAGCTCCGCAACGCCGTCTCGCTCAACTCCGCGAACTTCCAGTCCGCGCGGCTCGTCGGACCGGCCGTCGCCGGTGTCCTCATCGCCGGAGTCGGCAGCGGCTGGGCCTTCCTCCTCAACGGCCTGTCCTTCCTCGCCCCCCTCGTCAGCCTCCTGCTGATGCGGACGAGCGAACTCCACAAGGTGGAGCGCGCCCCGCGCGGCAAGGGCCAGCTGCGGGAGGGCCTGCGATACGTGGCCGGGCGGCCCGACCTGATCTGGCCGATCGTCCTCGTCGGCTTCATCGGCACCTTCGGGTTCAACTTCCCGATCTGGCTCACCGCCTTCTCGGGCGACGTCTTCCACGTCGGCGCCGGCACGTACGGCTTCCTCAACACCCTGATGGCGGCCGGCTCCCTGGTGGGCGCCCTCGCGGCGGCCCGGCGCGGCTCGACCCGGCTCCGGATGCTGGTCCTCGCGGCCGGCGTCTTCGGCGTCCTGGAGATCGCGGCGGCCCTGTCGCCCGCCTTCTGGCTGTTCGCGCTGCTGCTCGTACCGATCGGCATGATCGGCCTCACGGTCAACATCACCGCGAACTCGGCCGTCCAGATGGCGACCGACCCCGCCATGCGGGGCCGGGTGATGAGCCTCTACATGATGGTCTTCGCCGGCGGTACGCCGATCGGCGCGCCGCTCCTCGGCTGGGTCACCGACACGTACGGCGCCCGCGTCGGCTTCGCCACGGGCGGTGTGATCTCGCTCCTCGCGGCGATCGTCGTGGGCCTGGTCCTGGCCAGGGTCGGCGGCCTCAAGGTCGCCTGGGCCTGGCGCCACGGCCACCCGCAGGTCCGCTTCGTGGCCCGCGAACGGCTGGCGACGGCGGCCTGACCCTCCGGGGCGGGGGCGGAAGTCCTGCCTCCGCCCCGGCCCTCCGGCAGGTCCCCGAATCTTCCCTTCTGCCCCCTCGCTTTCCTGTGCGAAGATCGCGACACCGTGCAGGTGAAGATCTTGAAAGGGGGGCTTGCACGCCCATGACCAAGCGTTTCGCCCACATACCGGACCGCGGCTCGTCCAAGGTTCCGGCGGTCACCGCCGGACCGCCGCAGCGACGGAACGGAGCCGTTCCGTCATGCCGCTGACCCGCCGCGGCCTCCTGACCGCGATGGCCGCCGCTCCGGTCCTCGCCTCCGTCGGTCCCGCCCGGGCGGCCGTACCGCAGGCCCTGCCCGGAACCGCGCCCGAAGTCGCGCCCGTCGCCGTGACCCTGCCGGCCGCCGGCCCGCCGGGCCCCGATCTGCCTCCGGGGTACAGGTTCGACCTGAAGGCCGAGCCCGACGGCCTGCCGGTCGAGCCCGACGGCCTGCTCGGCAGGGAGCTCCGCCTCAAGTACACCAGGGTGCACCAGCAAGTCGCCTTCGATCCGGTGACCGGCCTGGCCTACGCCGTGCAGGGCATCAGCAACAACATCCCCCCGCTCCAGGGCGAGACCGTTCTCCTGAGTCGCGAGGCGCGCGACGCACGGGGCGACCTGTGCGTCAACAGGGTCGCGCCCGACGGCACGGTCCAAGCCGTCATGCACCTGAGGGGTTTCGGCCACGGCGCCGGACTCGGCGTCGAGCACGTCGACGGCACCGCCTGGCTCTGGCTGGAGACCGACGCGGACCCCGCTGCCCTCGGAAGCAACGCCCACGGCAAGCACATCGGCCGGATCGCGTTCGAGCCCGACGCCATCGTCGATGCCAGGAGTGACCTCATCGAGGTGTTCGACCCCGTCCCGGGAACCTCCGGCGTCACCCCGTCCCTGGATCTCGACCACGGCCACATCGCGGTACGTCACGTGTCGTCGTCCGGCGCCGCGGAGTACCGCGTCTACGATCTCGACGCCTTCAAGCGCCACGACTTCACCCCCCTGGCGCGCTTCCCGGGCAAGTACGGCATCCAGTCCTGGTGTCTGTACGGGAACTTCGTCTACCAGAACGCGGGCGACGCCGACAGCGATTCCTGGTGGACCGTCTACGACGTCACCGCCGGCGCGGTGATCGAGCGGACCCGCAACGACACCGCTCTCCACCTGGAACATCGAGAGACCGAAGCCATCACCGTCCGCCGAACGTCCGACGGGCCGCAGCTCGTGTTCGGCTTCGCTACCCGAGGAGACCGACGCATGGCCCTCTACGGCATCACCAGCACCACTCCGTGGACCGACCTGGAGTACGACAAGACCGTCTACGCCGCCACCAGCAGCTACCGGCCGCAGTACCGCAAGACGGGCGACCGCGTCGACCTCCGCCTCCGGGTGACCCGCGCCGACGCCGCCGCGTGGACCAGCGGCGAGACGATCCTCACGCTCCCGTCGTACCTCCGCCCCGTCCGCACCCAGGGCATGGTGGGCACGACGACCGGCAGCGGCGACATCACCGGCCCCCTCACCATCCGCTGGGAGGTCACCGCCGGCGGCTCGCTGTGCATCTACGACGAGCGCGGGTTCACCGGCTGGATCGCGCTGGACGCCGGGTACTTCACCAGCTGACCGCTTGCCCGGCCGACCGCGTGTCAGGGAGCGGCGGGTCCTCAGACCCGCCGCTCCAGTACCTGGCCCGCCCAGTCGCCGACCGCGAAGGTCTCCGTCCGGGTGAAGCCCTGGCTCTCGTAGTACGCGACGAGCCGTCCCTCGCTGCCCGCGAAGCAGTCCACCCGCAGCAGCGACACCCCCTGCCGCCGGGTCTCCGCCGCCGCGTGCTCCAGGAGCGCGGCCCCCACCCCGTGCCCGTGGAACCGCGCGTCCGTCGCGAGCAGTCGTACGTACACCTCGGGCTCGTCCGCCGGTCCGACGTGCTGCCCGGGGAACGGCGTCAGCGTCATCGTCCCCGCCGGTACGCCGTCGACCTCGGCGATCCACGGGTCGCCCGCCTCCACCGTCTCCTCGACCTGCCGCACCGCCCTGGGACGTGCGGAGAACGGCTCCGTGCCCCACTGGGCGGTGATCCCCCTGCCGTTGAGCCAGACCACGGCGCTGTCGAGCAGCGCGAGTATCGCGGGGAGGTCCGCCGCCCCGCCCTTCCTGATCTTCATGCCGCCGAGGCTAACCGCTGCCACACTCGCCCCATGAGGCTTTTCGTCGCCGTCCTGCCGCCCCCCGACCGGCTCGACGAGCTCGGTCACGTCGTCGACCGCCTGCACCGGCTGCCCGGGGCCGAGGGGCTCCGCTGGACCTCGCGCCCCGGCTGGCACCTCACGCTCGCCTTCATGGGCGAGGTCGACGAGGAGTTGCTGCCCGAGCTGCGCGTCCGGCTCGCCAGGGCCGCGCACCGCACCCCGCCGTTCCCGCTGCGGCTGCACGGCGGCGGGCACTTCGGGCGGCGCACGCTGTGGACCGGGGTCGCCGGGGACCTGGACGGGTTGCGGCTGCTCGCCGAGCGCGCGGACGCGGCCGCCCGCCGGGCCGGGGTCCCGATGGAGGAGCACCGCCGGTACCAGGGGCACCTGACGCTCGCCCGTGGGCGGACGGGCGAGGTGGACCCGCACCCCTTCCTCGACGAGCTCGGCGCCTTCGAGGGCACGCGGTGGCAGGTGGACGAGCTGGTCCTGGTCCGCTCGAACCTGCCGGTGAGCGGGGTGCCGGGTGAGCAGCCCCGGTACGAGAAGGTCGGGGGCTGGCCCCTCGAGGGAGCCGGGGAGGGAGCCGGGGACGGGCGGGGCGGCCGGTCGGGTTAACCTCGAAGGGTGGATCCGAAGACCCGTAATCGAATCATGGCCGGCGTGCTCGTACTGATGTTCGCGATCATCGCGCTGGCGTCCGTGGCCGGCCTGTAGACGTCCCGGACGGGCGCCCGCCTGCCCCGTCCGCCGCACTGTGGGAACCCCCTTGCTTCGAGCGCACTCGAAGCAGTTGGCTTGACGCCCATGGAGTACACGCAGCTCGGACGCACCGGACTCAAGGTCAGCCGACTCGTCCTCGGGACGATGAACTTCGGCCCCCAGACGGACGAAACCACCAGTCACGCCATCATGGACACGGCGCTCGACGTGGGGCTCAACTTCTTCGACACCGCCAACGTGTACGGCTGGGGTGAGAACAAGGGCCGGACCGAGGAGATCATCGGTTCCTGGTTCGCGAAGGGCGACGGCCGCCGCGACAGGACCGTCATCGCCACCAAGGTGTACGGGAACATGGACGCCGACGGCGATGCCTGGCCCAACCACGACAAGCTCTCCGCGCTGAACATCCGCCGGGCGGTGGAGGGCAGCCTGAAGCGCCTCGGTACCGACTACATCGACGTCTACCAGTTCCACCACATCGACCGCGCGACCCCCTTCGAGGAGATCTGGCAGGCGGTCGACGTCCTGATCCAGCAGGGGAAGGTGCTGTACGCCGGCTCCTCGAACTTCCCCGGCTACAAGATCGCCCAGGCCAACGAGACCGCCGCCCGGCGCGGCTCGGTCGGCCTCGTCAGCGAGCAGTGCCTCTACAACCTGTTCGAGCGGCGCGCCGAGATGGAGGTGATCCCGGCCGCGCAGGAGTACGGCCTCGGGGTCATCCCCTGGTCGCCGCTGCACGGTGGCCTGCTCGGCGGTGTCCTGAGGAAGGAGACCGAGGGCAAGCGGCGTACGGAGGGCCGCGCGGCGGCCACGCTCGCCGACCCGGCGGCGCGGGCGCAGTTCCAGGCGTACGAGGACCTGCTCGACAAGTACGGCCTCGAACCGGGGGAGACGGCCCTCGCGTGGCTGCTCACCCGCCCGGGGGTGACGGGGCCGATCGTCGGCCCGCGGACGCCCGGGCAGCTGACGAGCGCGCTGCGCGCGCTGGAGATCGAGCTGAGCGAGGAGCTCCTGACCGCGCTCGACGAGATCTTCCCGGGCCCGGGTCCTTCCCCGGAGGCCTTCGCCTGGTGATCCCGTAGGGGGTCCTCCGGTTCAGGGCGCGCCGAGGATCCCGTGGTTCAGGGCGCGCCCAGCCAGCTGGTGGCGTCCAGGCGGAACGCCGTCTCCGCGGGGACGACGTTCCGCAGGGACGTCTCGATGTCCCGGACGCGGTCCGCGCCGAGGGTCGCGGCCCACTCCGCCCGCAGTTCGTCGAAGACCGCGGCGGAGCGGGCGAGGGCCTCGCGGCCGCGCGGGGTGAGGTGGACGAGTTTGCGGCGGGCGTCGGTGGGGTCGTCGGCGCGCTGGGCGTAGCCGAGGGCGAGGAGCCGGTCGACGGTCTTGCCCGCGGCCTGCTTGGAGACGCCGAGGCGCCGCCCGATGTCGCTGGCGGTGGCGCCCCGGACGCCGATGGCCTGCATGGCGAAGCCGTGGGCGGGGCGCAGGTCGGGGTGGCCTTCGGCGGCGAGGCGGGCGTGGAGCCGGTCGATGAGGGTGCGGAAGCCGCCGAAGAGGAGCAGGGGCAGTTCGTATCCCGGGCCGCCGCCCGTTTCCCCCTTGCCCTTGTCGACAACCTGGTTTACGTTTTCCCCTGTCGCATGGTCAACCATGTTGTCGATTCTATCGTCCGTCCGGACCGTCCATCCGGACCGTCCATCCAGGGGGAACCAGCCTTGTCCGCACCCGAACCGCTGTCCGCCCGTACCGCCGCCGCCGTCGCCCTCCTCAAGGAATCGCCGGAGACCCTCGACGGCTTCCTGAAGCTCAGCCAGACCTTCGAGTCCACCACCCTCGACCCGCACTCCCGCGAGACCGTCATCCTGACCGTCGCCCACCGCAACCAGTGCCACCTCTGCGTCGACATGCACGACGCCAAGATGGCCGCCCTCGGCCCGGCGTCGGACCCCGAACGCCTCGACGCCGTGCGGACGTTCACCCTCCAGGTGCTCGCCACCTCCGGCGCGGTGAGCGACGCGGACCTGGCCGCCTTCGAGAAGGCCGGCTACACCCGACGCAACGCCCTGGAGGTCGTCCTCGGCGTCGGCGCGTACACCCTCTCCACCTTCGCGAACCGCCTCACCCGGGCGGCGTGAGGTCCCGGGCGTGCCCGTACGGGCCGCCCAGGCCCCACGCCTGGTGCATCGCGTCGGCGAAGGCGGCGGCCAGTTTGTGCTCGCCCGAGGGGCCCGGGTGGGTGCCGTCGTAGGTGTCGGCGCCGAGATCGTACGACTCCGGGACCGTCGCGAGCAGCAGCGGCGACGCGGCCGTGTCCAGGTCGGCGACCGCCTTCGCGAGGAGCTCGTTGAAGCGGGCGCACTCGGCGGCGAAGGGGGCGTCGTACCCGGCGCGGACGTTGGGTATGACCGGCAGGAGCACGGCCCGTACGCGGGGGTTCGCGGCGCGGGCCGCCGCGACGAACGCCCGGACGTTGGCGTGGGTCTGGTCGCTGTCGGTGTAGAAACCGAGGTCTATCAGGCCGAGGGAGACGAGCAGCACGTCCGCCCCGGTCGCCGTGACCGTCTCGCCGATCACGGGCGCCATGTGCAGCCAGCCCTCGCCCCAGCCGGCCAGATGGCGCCGGGCCGGGGCGGGGAAGCCGGGGTCGGCGTAGGCGTCCGAGACCGGGGCGTCGGCGGTGGGCTCGTACAGCCGGGTGCGCGGGCCGACGATCTCGTACCCGCCGGGGAGCGTCGACTCCAGGTGCAGCCACATGCGGTACCGCCAGGTCCAGTCGCCGGCGCGTCCGATGGTCATGCTGTCGCCGACGAACAGAAAACGCATGGTCATATCATCGCGGACGCCGTCCCTGGCCTGCGACGTGATCCAGGACACGAGCCTCGGGTCATCAGGCCGGACCCGCCGGCCGTCTGGTCATGCGGCCATGCGGCCATGCGGCCATGCGGTCATCAGGTCAGGAAGCCGTCGACCGTCTCCGTGAACCACCTCGCGTCGTCGTGCCACGGGAAGTGCCCGGCCCCCGCCAGGACCGCGAGCTCGGCCTTTGGGAACAGCTCCGCGTACGCGGCGGCCGTCGGCACCGGCGTGTTCACGTCCCCCTCCCCGGCCACCACCAGCACCGGCCGCCCGAACTCCGCGAACACCGCGCGCGTGGCCGCCGCGTCGAACGCGCCCTCACCGCCGTAGACCCCCGCCGCCTCCCCGTTCCGCTGCCGCACCGTGGCCGCGTCCCGCTCCCGCGCCGCTTCGTCCCACGTCCCGTGGAAGAAGGGCTGCACCGCCTCGAAGGTCTCGGCCGACCCGCGTCCCGCCGCCAGCTCCTCGAGGGCCGCGTACGCCGGCCCGAACCACGGCTCCGCGCTCCGCAGCCGCGCCGCCGCGAGCCGCTCCTCGCCGGCCGTGTCCAGCGCGACCGCCGCCGTGCCCGGGGTCACGAGGACCAGCCGGCCGACACGCTCCGGATACCGGGCCGTGTACAGCGCGGCCAGGTTCGCCCCCGCCGAGTGCCCGAGGACGTCGACGGTGTCGAGCCCGAGCTCGACCCGCAGCGCCTCCACGTCCTCGACGAGCCGGTCGCAGCGGTACGAGGACGGGTCGTCCGGCGCCGCCGACGCGCCCGTGCCCCGCAGGTCGAGCCGGATCAGCCGCCGGAAGGCGGTGAGCCCGCCCAGGTCCCCGAGATAGGCGGAGTCCTGCATCGGACCGCCGGGCAGGCAGAGCAGCGGGGAGCCGGAACGGGGGAGGGCTCCGGAGACGTGGTAGGCGAGTGCCGTGCCGTCAGGCGCGGTGAAAGTGGGCATGCGCGCGACCATGGCAGCAGCTTCCCCGCTGGTCAAGCGGGTTTCCCCCGGCGCGTGGCAGGCTTGAGACCATGCGAACTGCTCTGTGCGCCCTCGGCGCGGCGGCGGCCCTGGTGCTGCTCCCGGCCGGTCATGCCCGTGCCCAAGGGCAGGAGCCCGACCAGGACTTCACGATCGAGGACTCCCGCGTCACCGAGTCCAGCGGCCTCGCCGCGAGCCGTGCCCACCCCGGGATCTACTGGACGCACAACGACCAGGACGCGCCCCTGATCTACGGCATCGACTCCCGTACGGGAAAGACGGTCGCGACCCTGACCATGCAGGGCGTCGGCACCCCCCGTGACATGGAGGCCGTCGCGGTCGGCCCGGACGGCGACATCTACGTCGGCGACATCGGCGACAACCTCGACGGCTCCTGGGACCACGTCTGGATCTACCGCTTCCCCGAACCGAAGACGCTGAAGGACCAGAAGGTGGCGGCGAGGCAGTACGTCGTGAAGTACGCCGACGGAGCGCGCAACGCCGAGGCCCTGATGGTCCATCCGAAGACCGGCCGGGTGTACATCGCCAGCAAGAACGAGGACGGCGGCGGACTGTACGCGGGCCCCGAGCGGCTCTCCTCGTCCGGGACGAACGTCTTCCGGCGCGTCGGCGAGGTCCCGTGGGTGACCGACGGCGCCTTCTCCCCGGACGGCGGCCGGCTCGTCCTGCGCGGCTACTTCAGCGCGCGGGAGTACGCGTGGAAGGACGGCCGCCCGGACGGTGACGGCACTTCCGTCGGGGCGCCCTTCCAGGGGCAGGCGGAGTCGGTGACGTACACGAAGGACGGCTCGGCGTTCATGTTCGGCTCGGAGGGGCAGGGCAGCAAGGTCGTCCGGGTGGAGCGGCAGGAGACCGCGCCGCGTCCCTCGGAGAAGCCGGCGGACACCCCGGGCGCGCCGAAGTCCCCGCAGTCGCCGGCCGCCGACGGGGAGGGCGGGAACGCCACGGTGGGCTTCCTGGTCCTCGCGGGCGCCTTCCTCCTCGTCTTCGGCGCCAAGCGCCTGCTCCGCCGGGGCTGACGCCCGCCCCTGCCCCGCTCGCCTCCCGACGCCCGCCTCCCGTGTCGACCGGGCGCGCCCCCGGGTCGAGACTGGAAGGAGAAGGAGACCGGGCAGGTCCGGGTACGAGGCGTGGAGGAATCATGACCGGATTCACTCGCGAGGACACCCCCGTCGCCATGGAAGGCGGCGGCGTGGACTTCCGTATGCAGGAGGCCGGCGGCGACATGAGCGTCGCCTTCATCCACCTCCCCAAGGGCACCGACATGGCCCCGGCGCTCAAGGGACTCGAAGGCGATCTCTGCCAGTGCCCCCACTGGGGTTACCTCCTGAACGGCCGGATCAGGATGCGGACCGCTTCGGGCGAGGAGATCTACGAGGCCGGACAGGCCTACTACTGGGGACCCGGCCACGCCCCCGAGGCCCTGGAGGACGTCGACGTCGTCGAGTTCTCGCCGACCGCCGAGTTCAACGCGGTGATCGACCACGTGAAGGCCCAGTCGGGCGGCTGACAGTCGGACGGTTGAGCCGCGCCGGACACGGCGAAGGGCCTTCTGTACGTACAGAAGGCCCTCCGGATGCGCAGAAGGTCAGAGCTTCTCGATCACGTAGTCGACACAGGCCGTCAGGGCGCGCACGTCCGCCGGGTCGATCGCCGGGAACATCGCGATCCGCAGCTGGTTGCGGCCCAGCTTGCGGTAGGGCTCGGTGTCCACGATGCCGTTCGCGCGCAGCACCTTCGCGACCGCCGCCGCGTCGATGTCGTCCGCGAAGTCGATCGTGCCGATGACCTGCGAGCGCTTCGCCGCGTCCGTGACGAACGGCGACGCGTACTTGGACTCCTCGGCCCAGCCGTACAGCGCGTCCGAGGACTCCTTCGTCCGGGCCACGGCCCAGTCGAGACCGCCCTGCCCGTTGATCCACTTCAGCTGCTCGTTGAGCAGGAAGAGGGTCGAGAGCGCCGGGGTGTTGTACGTCTGGTTCTTCAGCGAGTTGTCGATCGCGGTCGGCAGCGAGAAGAACTCGGGAACGTGCCGGCCGGACTCGTGGATCTTCTTCGCCCGCTCCAGGGCGGCCGGGGAGAAGGCCGCGAGCCACAGGCCGCCCTCGGCGGCGAAGGACTTCTGCGGGGCGAAGTAGTAGACGTCCGTCTCGGTGATGTCGACCGGGAGGCCGCCCGCGCCGGAGGTCGCGTCGACCAGGACGAGCGCGCCCTCGTCGGCGCCCGCGACCCGCTTGATCGGGGCGGCGACACCGGTGGAGGTCTCGTTGTGGGTGTACGCGTAGACGTCGACGCCCGCCTCGGCCACCGGCTCCGGGTGGGTGCCCGGGTCGGAGGAGATCACGGTCGGGTCCGCCAGCCACGGGGCCAGCTTGGCGGCCTTCGCGAACTTGGAGGAGAACTCGCCGAAGGTGAGGTGCTGCGACTTGTTCTCGATGAGACCGTGGGTCGCGACGTCCCAGAAGGCGGTGGAGCCGCCGTTGCCCAGGATCACCTCGTAGCCCTCGGGGAGCGAGAAGAGGTCACGGATGCCGGTACGTACCTCGCCGACCAGGTTCTTCACGGGAGCCTGGCGGTGGGACGTGCCGAGGAGAGAGGTGCCGGTGGCGGCCAGGGCGTCCAGCGCCTCCGTACGCACCTTGGAGGGGCCCGCGCCGAAACGGCCGTCGGCGGGCTTGATGTCAGCGGGAATCTGGATATCAGCCACGAGGCGGAGAGTATCGGTTCGGGGAGGGGCCGGTCGTCGGATGTCCGCCCGATGAGACGAGCCCTGAGACATCCTGGGCCTGTGGGAACACACGAGGAACATGCGTCCGGCCTTGCCGCGGAGCTGCGCGCCGCCGTCGCGGGAGACGTCGACTTCTCCGCCACCGCCAGGGCTCTGAACTCGATGGACGCCTCCAACTACCGCCGTGTTCCGGTCGGTACGGTCGCGCCGCGCGACGCCGACGACGTCGCCGCCGTCCTGGAGGTGTGCCGGGCGCACGGGACGCCGGTCGTGGCGCGCGGCGGCGGTACGTCCATCGGGGGCCAGGCCACCGGCACCGGTGTCGTGCTCGACCTCACACGGCACATGGCCGGGCTCGTCTCCCTGGACCCGGAGGAGCGGACGGCCGTCGTCCGGCCGGGGCTCGTCCTCGACCGGCTGCGGGAGGCGGCGCGGCCGTACGGGCTGACCTTCGGCCCCGACCCGTCGACGCACAGCCGCTGCACCCTCGGCGGGATGATCGGCAACAACGCCTGCGGGGCGCACTCGGTCGCCTGGGGGACCACGGCGGACAACGTGCGCTCGCTGGATGTGGTGACCGGCCGGGGCGCGCGGTTGACGCTGGGGCGGGACGGGCGGGGCGCGCCGCCCGGACTCCTCGACCTCGTCGGCCGGAACCTCGCCCTGCTGCGGACCGGCTACCCGGAGGGCCTCCCGCGCCGGATCTCCGGCTACGCGCTCGACGCGCTGCTTCCCGAGCGGGGCGTGGACGTGGCCCGCTCGTTCTGTGGCGGCGAGGGCACGCTCGGGGTGGTGACGGAGGCGACGGTACGGCTCGTCCCGCTGCCGGCGGAGCCGGTGCTCGTCGTCCTCGGGTACGCCGACGAGAGCGCGGCGGCCGAGGCGGCGGCGGGACTCCTCGCGTACGGGCCGCTGACGGTGGAGGGCATGGCGGCCGATCTCGTCCAGGGCGTGCAAGGGCTCCCGAGGGGCGGGGCCTGGCTGTTCTGCGAGACCGACGGGGAGGCGGCGGCCCGGCGCCTGGTGAGGGCGGCGGACGCGCTCGACACGGCCGTGGTGCGGGACCCGGCGGGGCAGCGGGTGCTGTGGCGGATCCGGGAGGACGCGGCGGGGACTGCGACCCGGCTGCCCGGGGGCGGGACGGGGGGCGAGGCCCGGCCGGGGGGACCGGCAAGGGGTGGGGAGGCCTGGCCGGGGTGGGAGGACTGTGCGGTGCCGCCGGCCCGCCTCGGGGCGTACCTCCGCGAGTTCCGCTCGCTCCTCGCCGATTTCGGTCTCCGGGGAATCCCGTACGGGCACTTCGGTGACGGCTGTGTGCACGTCCGGATCGACTTCGACCTGTGGACGGAGAAGGGCGTACGGCACTTCCGCCGGTTCTCGGAGGCGGTGGCGGACCTGGTGGTCTCCCACGGGGGCTCGCTCTCCGGGGAGCACGGCGACGGGCAGGCGCGGGCCGAACTGCTGCCGAAGATGTACGGGGAGGAGCTCGTCGGCCTCTTCGGCGCGGTCAAGGACGTGTGGGACCCGGACGGCGTCCTCAACCCGGGGATGCTCGTGAGGCCGAAGCCGCTGGACGAGGGGCTGCGGTTCGCGGGCCTTCCACCGGTGGGGGTGGGGAGGGAGGCGGCCCGGTGCGTCGGGGTCGCCAAGTGCCGGGTGGACGGGCCGAGTTCGGGTCCGGGGGTGATGTGCCCGTCCTACCGGGCGACGGGGGAGGAGAAGCACTCCACGCGGGGGAGGGCGCGGCTGCTGCACGAGATGGCGCTCGGCGAGGTCATCACGGACGGCTGGCGCTCGGAGGAGGTCCGGGAGGCCCTCGACCTGTGCCTGTCCTGCAAGGGCTGCCGCAGCGACTGCCCGGTGGGCGTCGACATGGCCGCGTACAAGGCGGAGTTCCTGGACCGGCACTACGCGGGACCGGTCGGCCGGCTGCGCCGACCGCGCTCGCACTGGACGATGGGACACCTCCCGGGATGGCTGGCGCGTTTCGGGCGGGGGCTGAACGTGGCGATGGGGCTGCCGTTCGCGGCGAGGCTCGCGGGGGTGACGCCGGAGCGGACCATGCCGAGGGTGGCGGGACGGTCCTTCGTGTCCTGGTTCGCCGAACGCGCCTCGAACCGCCCGCCGACGCTGACCCTGTGGCCGGACACCTTCACGAACCACCTGGCCCCGGAGGTGGGCAGGGCGGCGGTCCACGTCCTGGAGGCGGCGGGGTTGGGGGTGGCGCTGCCGGAGGGCAGGGTCTGCTGCGGGCTCACGTACGTGTCGACGGGGCAACTGGGGGCGGCACGGAAGGTCATGCGGCGGACCTTGGACGTGCTGGAGGGGACCGAGGGGCCGGTGGTGGTACTGGAACCCTCCTGCGCGGCGGCCCTCCGCACCGACCTGCCGGAACTGCTCCCGGACGACCCGAGGGCGGCGCGCCTGGCGGCGTCGGTCCACACCTTCGCCGAGGCGCTCGAAACCCTGGCGCCGCACTGGGAACCGCCGCGCCTGGACCGCCCGGTCACCGGCCAGACCCACTGCCACCAGCACGCGGTCCTGGGCGAAGCGGCCGACCGCCGACTGAGGGAACGGGCGGGCCTGACGGGCGAACCGGCGGGCGGCTGCTGCGGCCTGGCGGGCAACTTCGGCTTCGAACCGGGCCACTACGAGGTCTCGGTGGCGTGCGCGGAGGACCAGCTCCTTCCGGCACTCCGCTCGGCCCCGGAAGGGGCGACCGTCCTGGCGGACGGCTTCTCGTGCAGGACGCAGATCGGAGACCTGACGGGGACCCGGGCCCGGCATCTGGCGGAAGTACTGGCGGAGGGGCTGGACGCGGGAGCGGGGGGTCTCTGAGGGGTGAGGGGGACGGTGCCCCTTCCGGCGGTGGGGCGCGGTGCGGGGTGGCGGGCGCCGGTGTGGGTTGTGATGGGGGAATGGAAACTGGTCCTGGATACCGGCCTTTCACGAAGGTCCTCCACTGGAGCGTCGTGGTCGCGTTCGCCGTCCAGTTCGTTCTGGGATACGCGCTGGACGCTTCGGAATCCGGGCGCGGCCGGGGTCGTGGCCGTGGCGGAGGTCCCGGGCGCGGGCGTGGACGCGGCGGTGGCTACGAAGCCTTCGGCGAGGACGCCCTGCTGACCGCTCACGTGCTCGTGGGAGCCGTCATCGTCACCCTGGGCGTGACGCGACTGCTGTGGCGGCGCCGCACCACCCTGCCGCCCTGGGCGCCGACCCTCACGCACGTCGAGCGTCGCTTCGCCCATGGCACGGAGGTCGTGCTCTACGTGCTGACGTTCGTCGTCCCCCTCACCGGGGCGCTGCTCCTCGCCTCGGGTGACGACGACCTCCTGTGGGTGCACGTGGCGGCCCAGATCCTCTTCCTCACCGCGCTCGCCGGTCATGTCGCCCTGGTCCTCAAGCATCAGCTCCTCGACCGTGACCGGCTTCTCCACCGCATGCTGTGAGACGAAGCCCGGGAAGCCCGCTTCCCCGCGCCCGCAGGCCCGAGTTCCTTCCGGCCTCCCTCTGTTCCTGCTGCGGTGACGCCCTCACCGACGAGCGGCGGAACGACATCCGCTTCGGGCTCAGGGGGAGTCCGGATACGCTCGGCGGATGGGACGCCCTGCCCCGTCTCCATCTCCGCACGCCCGGCTCGTACTCCGTGAGCTGGAGGACGGTGACGTACCGGCCGTCCACGGCATCTACGGCTCCGAGGCCGCGACCGAGCACCTCAGCTTCACGCCCCGCTCCCTGCCCGAGGTCCGGGGGATCGTCGAGCGGTCGATCGCGTCGGCCCGGGTCCTTCCCCGCGACGAGTACGCCCTCGGTGTCGTCGAGCTCGCCACCGGCGTGCTCGTCGGGTTCGGGCGGCTCGCGGTCGATCCGCATCAGCAGCGGGCCGCGACCGTGGGGTTCGCGCTGCGGCCGGAGTCCTGGGGCGTCGGGTACGGGCGGGAGACCGTGGGCCTTCTGCTCGACCTGGCCTTCGGCGAACTGGACCTCCACCGGGTGTGGGCCGCCCGGGCGCCGCTCAACACCGCCTCGGCGCGGACCCTGCTCGCGGCCGGTTTCACCGAGGAGGGGCTGATCCGGGGGCACGTGTTCGTCCGGGGCGCGTGGCGTGACTCGGTGACGTACGGCATCCTCCGCGAGGAGTGGGACGCGCTCGGGCCCCGGCCCCGGTAGTCGCCTCAGCCCCCGCTCACGATCTCCCGTGCCATCGCGACCAGCGCGCCCGTCGCCGGGTGCGGGAACGCGTCCCGCCACGCCAGGACCACCGGCAGCGGCGGCGCGTCGGGCAGCGGGCGGTAGCTGACGCCCGGGTGCGGGTGCAGGGCCGCCGTGGACGCGGACGAGACGCCGACGCCCCGGCCCGCCGCGATCGCGGTGAGCCAGTCGTCGGTGTTGGCGACGGTGACGGTGGCCGCCGGGCGGGCGGTGGGCGGCCAGAGCGTGAGGGTGGTCGTACCGGAGACGGTGTTGAGGACGACGGCTTTGCCGGCCAGGTCGTCGAGGGTGAGCCCCGCCCGGTCGGCGAGCGGGCTGTCGGAGGGCACGGCCGCGACCCGTTCCTCCGTGGTGAGCTCCTCGGTGACCAGGCCCGGCGCGTCGACCGGTCCCCTGAGCAGGGCCGCGTCCACCTCGCCCCGGGTGAGGCCGGCCGTGCGGTCGTCGACGCGGAGGAGTTCGAGCGGGGTCTCGGGGTGTTCGTGCTGCCAGCGCCGGAGCAGGGGAGTGGTGTACGGGCCGAAGGCCGACCAGGCGTGTCCGAGGCGCAGCGGGCGGTGGCGCAGCCGCGCCGGGTCGACGGCGGCGTCGAAGGCGGCGAGGGCGGCCGCGGCCCGGTCCTGGAAGGCGCGGCCCTCGGCGGTGAGGGCGAGGTGGTGGGTGGAGCGGTCGACGAGCCGGGCGCCGAGGTGCTGTTCCAGGGCGGCGAGGGTGCGGGAGACGGCGGGTTGGGTGAGGTGGAGCCGGGTGGCCGCCCTGGTGAGGCTGGATTCCTCGGCGATGGCGAGGAAGCAGCGGAGGTGGCGTAGCTCGATGCTCATGCGTCCGGAGCATAACCGCAGCGCAATCGACATTTCCGGTGCCGCGCGGAGGCTCGTAGCGTAGGGCTGTGAGGAGGCCGGAAGCTCTGGGTCCGGAAAACTGGTAGTTCATTACCCTGCACTATGAGTACAGTGTGTTGGACTTGATGTCGTGCGGTGTGTGAGGAGCGGTCGGTGGACGGTCCGGTCAAGGATGTGGCTCCGGTGGCGGCCGCCACCGGCGCGGGACCGCTGGGCGCCCCCGGACGGGGGGCGGCCGGTCACCGGCTCGGGCCCGTGGCGCTCGTCGTCGCGGGCGGGCTCTCCGTGCAGTTCGGCTCCGCCGTCGCCGTCCTCCTCATGCCGCGCGCGGGCGCCCTCGGGGTCGTCACCCTGCGGCTCGTGCTCGCCGCCGCCGTCCTGCTGATCGTCTGCCGGCCCGAGGTCCGCGGCTACGGCCGCGCCGACTGGGGGACGATCGTCGCCTTCGGCGCCGCCATGGCGGGCATGAACATCCTCTTCTACCAGTCCGTCGACCGGATTCCGCTGGGCGCCGCCGTGACCCTGGAGGTGCTCGGTCCGCTGATCCTCTCCGTGATCGCCTCGCGCCGGCTCGTGAACCTGCTCTGGGCCGGACTCGCCCTCGGCGGGGTCGTCCTCCTCGGCGGCGGCGGCTTCGACCGCCTCGATCCGCTCGGCGCGGCCTTCGCGCTCGCGGCGGGCGCCATGTGGGCCACGTACATCGTGTTCAGCGCGCGTACGGGCCGGCGCTTCCCGCAGGCGGACGGGCTGGCGCTCGCCATGGCCTTCGCCGCCGTCCTCAGCCTGCCGTTCGGGATCGTGGAGGCGGGCGACAAGCTCCTCGTGCCGTCGACGATCGGCCTCGGCCTCGTGGTCGCGCTGATGTCCTCGGTCCTGCCGTACACCCTCGAACTCCTCGCCCTGCGCCGCCTGCCCGCGCCCACCTTCGCGATCCTGATGAGTCTGGAACCGGCCATCGCGGCGACGGCCGGCTTCCTCGTCCTCAGCCAGGCCCTGTCGGTCACGGACGCCCTCGCCATCGCCCTCGTCATAGCGGCGAGCATGGGCGCGGTCCGCACCCAGGTCAGGGGCGCCGCGTAAGGCCGGGCGGCCGGGCGGCCTCCTAGGATCCCCGCATGATCGCTGAACTGCAGTGCGTCGTCCTCGACTGTTCCGCGCCCCGCGAGCTCGCGGAGTTCTACCGGGCCGTGCTCGGCGGGGAGGTCGACCGGCCGGACCGGCGTTGGTCCCTCGACGAGGCCTGGTCCACGCTGCACACACCCGGCGGGCTCGTCCTCTGCTTCCAGGGCGTCGCCGACCACCGCCCGCCGGTGTGGCCGGACCCGGAACGCCCCCAGCAGTTCCACCTCGACTTCGGCGTCGCGGATCTCGACGCCGCCCATGAACAGGTCCTCGCGCGGGGCGCGACGCTCCTCGACGACGGGGCCGGGACGCGAGGCTGGCGGGTGTACGCGGACCCGGCGGGCCATCCGTTCTGCCTGGTCAGGCACTGACCGGATTCCGTCGATGGGGGCTTTTCGTCAAGGAGGCGAAGTTTGCGGGGCGGGGGATAGCTCCGACGAGTGAGAGGGGATCGTTTCTTCCTTCGCCGTTCGGGTGACGGCCGTGCCGCTCACACGGCCGGGCGCCCACACTGGCGTCCGTCCGTGTGAAGGCGTCAGCCCGGGGCGCCTCCCAAGGGCGCCCGCCGAGGGCGTCACCGAAGGAGCGATTTCATGAAGTACCTCGGAAAGGCGTTGGTCACGGCCGTCGCCGCCTCCGCCGTCCTGTGCGGCGGGTTCTCGACGACCGCTCAGGCGGCGCGCGGGTCCTTCACCTACCACGTGGACGGGTGGAGGTACCACAAGCCCGACCCTCAGGACGATCACTGCTACAACATGCCGGGCCAGGCCAACGAGCTGTCCAACCACACCGACCGGACGGCCGTACTGTTCCACGGTACGGACTGCCGTATCGGTGACGTGGTGACGTTTCTCGAGCCCGGTCAGTGGGCGCCCGACCACTTCTACTCGGTGAAGTTCCTGAGTCCCTGAGTCCCTGAGTCCCTGAGTCCCTGAGTCCCTGAGTCCCTGAGTCCCTGAGCACCTGAGATCCCGAGCCCGCCCCCGAGCCCCGAGGCGAGGGGGCGCTGACCCGATTCCGTTGGTCATTGGCCGTCGGGGCGGTGGAGAGCGGACGGGGCGTCCACGGACCATGGGGTGTCCGTGGACGTACGAGGGAGGGGGCCGATCGTGGCTCTGGAGATGCGAGACCGGTGCGAGCGCTGCGAGACGGCGGCCCTGACACCTGACGGGCCCGCGCGGATCTGTTCGTACGAGTGCAGCTTCTGCGTTCCCTGCGCCGACGCCATGGCGTCGGTGTGCCCCAACTGCGGCGGCGAGCTGGTGCCCCGGCCGCGACGCGCCGGCGCGTCCTGAGGCCCGGATCCTGTCGGACGACGTACCGGGTCAGTCCCACTGCTCGCCGGCCAGCGACGCGACCGGCTGGGGCTTGCCGATGACGGCGAGGGCGATGAAGAAGTTGATCTGGCCGATCGCGACGGTGAGGGTGGCCAGCGCCTTCTCGTCGTAGTGCTCGGCCGCCGTGGCGTACAGCTCGTCCGTGACCCGCTCCCGGCCGTGCGGCGCGGGCTGGAGGGTGGCCTCCACCAAGGCGAGGGCGGCACGCTCGGCGTCGGTGAAGTAGGGGGCGTCCTGCCAGGACGACACGGCCGTGATGCGCTCCTCGGACTCCCCGGCCTTGCGGAGGAAACCCGTGTTGAGGATGGTCAGGTAGGTGTTGTTGACGATCTGCCCGGCGCGGAGGTGGATCAGGTTGATCGTGGTGCGGGGCACCGACTGGTTGCCCGTGGCCCGGAACAGGGCGGCGCTGATGTCGTTCAGCTCGGGCACGAACTTGGCGGGGTCGGGCATCCGGGAGATCGAGGGGTTCGTCATGGCGTGTCTCCTTCGTGGTGGGTCTGTTTCGTAGGGGGTCTGTCGGTGTCTTCACAGCACTGACGGACGGGCGCACGGGGATGTGACAGGAAAGCCGGCGGGAGTCGCCGGGGTCGGGTTACCGGTCTGCCCGGGCGAGGGTGAAGAGGCGGCCGGCGAGGTCGGCGCCGGTGATCGTGCCGTCGTCGTCGCGGGTGAAGAAGCCGCGCTGGCCGGCGAGACCGCCGCTGGTGACGATGTACTCGTCGGCGTCGCCGGGCAGCAGGCCGAGACCGGCCGGGGGGAGGTCCGGGGGCAGCTCGGTGTCGGCCGCCGCGCGGATCTCCGGCTTGATGTCGCAGGCGATCGTCAGTCCGGTTCCGTCGGTGGCGATGGTGAGCTTCATCAGTTCGTTCTCGTAACTGCCGGTGACCTCGTGGGCGCGGGCCTCGTCGTACGGGATCGGCTCCGGGGTCCGCTCGACCACTCCCAGGTGGTGCTCGAGGGCCCACCGGAGGACGGCCTGGTTGAAGGCGAGGCCGGTCTCGGGGCCCGCGTTGGACAGGACGACGACCGCGAAGTCGTGTTCGGGTGCGATCAGCACCTCGGCGAACTGGCCGTTGGCGGAACCGCCGTGGCCCGCCGTCCGCACGCCCCCCACCTCGCGCAGGAACCAGCAGACGCCGAAGGCGTCGCCGAGCGTGGAGCCGCGCAGCTCGACGCTCTCCTGTCGCATCCGCTGTACGGTCTCGGCCGGCAGGAGGGGGGCGCCGCCCTGGGTCCGGCCGTCGCCGAGGTGGAAGCGGGCCCAGCGGAGCAGGTCCTCCACCGAGGCCGCGGCGCCCCCGCCGGGGTTGTTGGCACGGCTGTCCTTCCACCGGCGGACCACGGCCGGCTCGCCGTCGTCGCCGGTGTGGTGACCGACGGCGAAGCGCCGGGTCATGACGTCGGCGACCGAGAAGGAGGTGTGCTCAAGACCCAGCGGCTCGAACAGCAGCGTGGCGACGGCCTGTTCGTAGGTCTGGCCGGTGACCTTCTCGATGACCCGCCCCGCCAGGTTGTACCCGATCTGGCTGTAGGAGGCGCGGGTGCCGGGTTGTGCGATCAGCTCCGAGTCGGCCATGTCCGCCACGTAGGCGGCCAGGGCGTCGTCCCCCTCGCCGGTGTCGACCGCCATCCGCCAGTCCAGCCCGGCGGTGTGGTTGAGCAGTTGGAACACGGTGATCTCCGCGGCGGCCCGCTCGTCGGGGAGCGTCAGCTCGGGGACGTAGCGACGGACCGGCGCGTCCAGGTCGATGCGGCCGCTCGCCGCCAGACGCATCAGCGCGGTCGCCGTGTAGGTCTTGCTGACGGAGCCAAGGAGGAACAGCGTCCGTTCGTCGACGGGTAGCGCGTGGTCCACGCTGGTCACCCCGTGGCAGGCGTACGTCTCCTGTCCGGCGGCCCGGACGCCGACGGCGGCGCCGGGCAGGCCGTACTCCTCGGCCGTCTTCGCGACGAAGGCGGCCAGCGTGTTCTGCGACATGACGTCTCCCCCTGTCGTACTCGGCGCGCCACACCCGGCGGCAGCGGCATTCCCCGTCGGTTGAACTAAGTTCAAGTGAAAAGCTACACAGGGCTTGAACGATGTGCAAGTAGTTCTCGGCCTTCCTCCGGCCCGCTCGGGCGCCCATGCGAAAGGCCCGGGTCGCCGACCCGGGCCCTGATCCGAAATGCCGTCAGCTCGCCTGGCCCGGCAGCCCGGCCGCCAGTCCGGACAGCAGTGCACTGAGCCCGAACTCAAAGCTGTCGTACGGGACTTCGGCGTAGCCGGCGGACGAGTCGGCGGCGGAGTCGATCCGGGCCCGCAGTCGGGGGAACCCGGCGGCCGCCTCGACCGCCTCCTTCATCACCGTGCCGAACACCTCCGCGGGGTCGCCGCCCTCGCGCTCGATCCGGCGGGTGAGGGAGGTGGTGGCGGCGGCCGGCGCGGCGTTGCCGAGTACGTAGGTGAAGACGGCGGCGGCCGCCAGGTCGGCCTGCGGGCCGACGAAGCCCGCCTTCTCGTACACGGCGAGGTTGTGGTCGTCGTGGCGGGCCTTTCCGGCACCGCGGAAGAGGTGGGTCGCGAACGCCTGCACCAGCCAGGGGTGGCGGGTGAACATCGCGTACAGGTCGCCGGCCATCGCGGTGGCCGCGGTGCGCCAGTCCACCGCGTCGAGGTCGGGGAGGCGGATCTCGTCCCAGACCTGGTCCCCGGCGAGTACGAGCAGATCGTCCTTGTTCTTGACGTGCCAGTAGACGGCGGTGGCGGCGGAGTTGAGACGCTTGCCCAGGGCGCGCATGTTGAGGCCTTCCAGGCCCTCGGCGTCGAGCAGTTCGACGGCGGTCCGGATGATCTGCTCGCGGGTCAGCGTGTCACGTGGCATGGCTCTCACGATAAGGCCGGGCAGGCGTCTTGCACAAAGTTCAGGTCTGCGCTTGCGCAGTGTTCAAGTCGAGGCCCGCAGCCCTCGGTGCCGGGACTTGAACACCGTAAAAGTCCCGATCCCGTGTCGCGCACCGTCCACCCTTCGCGTACGACACCACCACGACGGCGAGCCGGGCCGTTGCCGACAAACTAAAGCAAGCACGCTTGATTGTTTCTGGTGTCGCTGTCATGCTCCTCGGCGAAGGCCCGTGAACGCCCGTCCCCCGAGGGGAGCGCACCGTGTCCGACCCCGTCGCCGTGCTCGACGACCTGCGTGACGAGAGTGACGAACTCGACCGGATCGTGGCCGAGTCGAGCGAGGACCGGTGGGGGGCACCCACCCCGGCACCCGGCTGGACCGTCGCCCACCAGATCGCGCACCTCGCCTGGACCGACCGTGCCGCGCTCCTCGCCGCCACCGACGCCGAGGCCTTCGCCGCCGAGGCCGAGAAGGCGCTCGTCGCACCCGACCGCTTCGTCGACGAGGGCGCCGAGGAGGGCGCGAAGCTGCCGCCCGCCGAGCTGCTCGCCCGCTGGCGCGAGGGCCGCGAACGGCTCCAGGAGGCTCTGCGCGCGGTGCCGTCCGGGGTCCGTTTCCCCTGGTACGGGCCGCCCATGAGCGCCTCCGCCATGGCCACCGCCCGGCTCATGGAGACCTGGGCGCACGGCCAGGACGTCGCCGACGCCCTCGGGGCCGTCCGCGCGCCCACCGCCCGCCTCCGGCACGTCGCCTGGATCGGCCACCGCGCCCGTGACTACGCCTTCCTGGTACGGGGCCTCCCCGTGCCCGCCGAGCCGTTCCGGGTGGAACTCGTCGCACCTGACGGGGAGTCGTGGACGTACGGGCCCGAGGACGCCGCCCAGAAGGTCACAGGGCCCGCGCTCGACTTCTGCCTGCTCGTCACCCAGCGCGTCCACCGTGACGACACCGCCCTCGTCGCCGAAGGGCCCGACGCCGAGCACTGGCTCACCATCGCCCAGGCCTTCGCCGGTCCGGCGGGCCCCGGCCGCGAGCCGGAGGACACCCCCTGATGGTCCTCCGCATCGGCAACGCCTCCGGCTTCTACGGCGACCGCTTCGACGCCGTCCGCGAGATGCTCACCGGCGGCGGACCCGGCGGTGACCTCGACGTCCTCACCGGCGACTACCTCGCCGAGCTGACCATGCTCATCCTCGGCCGCGACCAGCTGAAGGACCCGTCCGCCGGGTACGCGAAGACCTTCCTGCGCCAGATGGAGGAGGGCCTCGGCCTCGCCCACGAGCGCGGGGTCCGGATCGTCACCAACGCCGGCGGCCTCAACCCCGCCGGGCTCGCCGACGCCCTGCGCGCCCTCGCCGCGAAGCTCGGTCTGCCGACCCGGATCGCGTACGTCGAGGGCGACCGGCTGCCCGCCACGGACGGTGTCCTCGCCGCGAACGCCTATCTCGGCGGGGCCGGTATCGCCGCCTGTCTCGCCGCCGGCGCCGACGTCGTCGTCACCGGCCGGGTCACCGACGCCGCCCTCGTCACCGGGCCCGCGCAGTGGCACTTCGGCTGGGGCCCGGAGGAGTACGACCGGCTGGCGGGCGCGGTCGTCGCCGGGCACGTCCTGGAGTGCGGCACCCAGGCCACCGGCGGCAACTACGCCTTCTTCCACGAGCACGACCCGGAGGTGTTCCGCCGCCCCGGCTTCCCGGTCGCCGAACTCCACGAGGACGGCAGCGCCGTCATCACCAAACACCCCGGCACCGGCGGTCTCGTCGACGTCGGTACGGTCACGGCCCAGCTCCTGTACGAGACGGCCGGCGCCCGTTACCCCGGGCCCGACGTGACCGCCCGGCTCGACACCGTACGGCTCACCCGGGAGGGCCCCGACCGGGTCCGGATCGACGGCGTACGGGGCGAGGCGCCGCCCCCGACGCTCAAGGTCGGTCTCAGCAGGCTCGGCGGCTTCCGCAACGAGGTGGTGTTCGTCCTCACCGGGCTCGACATCGAGGCCAAGGCCCGGCTCGTGCGGGACCAGGTCGAGGACGCGCTCGGGAAGTCCCGCCCGGCGCAGGTGCGGTGGGAGCTGGTCCGGACCGACCGGCCCGACGCCGGCACCGAGGAGACCGCGAGCGCCCTGCTCCGGCTCGTCGTCCGCGACCCCGGCCCCGAGGCCGTCGGCCGGGCCCTGACCGGCGCGGCGATCGAACTGGCCCTGGCGAGCTACCCCGGCTTCCACGTCACCGCCCCACCCGGAAGGGGCGCCCCCTACGGCGTCTTCGAGGCCGCGTACGTACCGGCCGCCGAGGTCCCGCACACGGCCGTGCTCCCGGACGGGACCCGCGTCCCCGTCGCCGTACCGGCGCGTACCCGGGAGGTGGAGCCCGTAGCGGGACCGGAGCTTCCCGAGCCGCTGCCGGACGGGCCCGTCCGGCGCGTCCCGCTCGGCCGGGTCGCCGGGGCGCGCAGCGGCGACAAGGGCGGCGACGCCAACATCGGCGTCTGGGTCCGCACCGAGGAGGAGTGGCGCTGGCTCGCCCACGTCCTCACGGTCGACCGGCTGAGGGAGCTCCTTCCCGAGACGGCCGGTTCGGCCGTCACCCGGCACGTCCTCCCGCACCTCCGCGCGCTCAACTTCACCGTCGCCGGGATCCTCGGCGAGGGCGTCGCCTCCCAGGCCCGCTTCGACCCCCAGGCCAAGGCCCTCGGCGAGTGGCTCCGCTCCCGTGAACTCGACGTACCGGAGCGGTTCCTGCGACCGCCGACCGCCCCGCACCACCTCCCGTGACCGACGTCCCGCACCACCCTCCTGCGACCGCCGACCGCCGACCGCCGACCGCCGACCGCCGACCGTCCCGCACCACCTCCCGGAGGGACCCCCGTGACCGTTCTCGCCTCCGCCCTCGACACCGGCGGGCCCGAATACCGGAGCAACCGCGCCGCCATGCTCGACAAGCTGGCCGCTCTCGACGCCGAGCACGCCAAGGCGCTCGCGGGCGGCGGCGAGAAGTACACGGCCCGGCACCGGGCGCGCGGCAAGATGCTCGCCCGTGAGCGGATCGAACTGCTCGTCGACCCCGACAGTCCCTTCCTGGAGCTGTCGCCGCTCGCCGCCTGGGGCAGCGACTACACCGTAGGGGCCTCCCTGATCACCGGCATCGGGGTCGTCGAGGGCGTCGAGTGCCTGATCACCGCGAACGACCCGACCGTGCGCGGCGGCGCCTCCAACCCGTGGACGCTGAAGAAGGCGCTGCGGGCCAACGAGATCGCGTATGCCAACCGGCTGCCCGTCCTCTCGCTCGTCGAGTCCGGCGGCGCCGACCTGCCCTCGCAGAAGGAGATCTTCATCCCCGGTGGGGCGCTCTTCCGCGACCTCACCCGTCTCTCCGCCGCCGGCATCCCCACGGTCGCGGTCGTCTTCGGCAACTCGACGGCCGGCGGCGCGTACGTCCCCGGCATGTCCGACCACACGGTGATGATCAAGGAGCGCTCGAAGGTGTTCCTCGGCGGTCCGCCGCTTGTGAAGATGGCGACGGGCGAGGAGAGCGACGACGAGTCCCTCGGTGGTGCGGAGATGCACGCCCGGACGTCCGGGCTCGCCGACCACTACGCCGTCGACGAGGCCGACGCGATCCGCCAGGCCCGCCGGATCGTCGCCCGTCTCAACCACCGCAAGGCCCATCCGGACCCGACGGATCTCACGGAGCCTCCGGCGTACGACGAGGACGAGCTGCTCGGGATCGTCCCCGGCGACCTCAAGACGCCGTTCGATCCGCGCGAGGTGATCGCCCGGATCGTCGACGGCTCCGACTTCGACGAGTTCAAGCCGCTGTACGGGCCCAGCCTGGTGACCGGCTGGGCGAGCCTGCACGGCTATCCCGTCGGGGTCCTCGCCAACGCGCAGGGCGTCCTCTTCGGCCCGGAGTCGCAGAAGGCCGCGCAGTTCATCCAGCTCGCCAACCAGCGGGACGTCCCGCTCGTCTTCCTCCACAACACCACCGGCTACATGGTCGGCAAGGAGTACGAGCAGGGCGGCATCATCAAGCACGGCGCGATGATGATCAACGCGGTGTCGAACTCCCGCGTCCCCCACCTGTCCGTCCTCATGGGGGCGAGCTACGGTGCCGGGCACTACGGCATGTGCGGCCGGGCCTACGACCCGCGCTTCCTGTTCGCCTGGCCCAGCGCCAAGTCCGCCGTCATGGGCCCGCAGCAGCTCGCCGGGGTCCTGTCGATCGTGGCGAGGGCGAGCGCCGTCGCCAAGGGGCAGCCGTACGACGACGAGGCCGACGCCGGTCTCCGGGCGCTCGTCGAGGCGCAGATCGAGTCCGAGTCCCTGCCGATGTTCCTGTCGGGGCGGCTCTACGACGACGGGGTCATCGACCCCCGCGACACCCGCACGGTCCTCGGGCTGTGCCTTTCCGCGATCCACACGGCACCGGTCGAGGGCGCGCGCGGCGGCTTCGGCGTCTTCCGGATGTGAGGCCCTGATGATCACCTCGACCCCGCCCACCTCGGCCGAACGCGAGCCGACGGCCCGCCCGACCGTCGAACCGATCTCGACCATCCTGGTCGCGAACCGGGGCGAGATCGCCTGCCGGGTCTTCCGCACCTGCCGTGACCTGGGCATCTCCACCGTCGCCGTGTACTCCGACGCGGACGCCGACGCCCTGCACGTCCGGGAGGCCGACGCGGCGGTACGGCTGCCGGGGGCGGCGCCCTCGGAGACGTACCTGCGCGGCGACCTGGTCGTGCGGGCGGCGCTCGCGGCGGGCGCGGACGCCGTCCACCCCGGCTACGGCTTCCTCTCCGAGAACGCCGACTTCGCGCGGGCCGTGACGGACGCGGGCCTGGTCTGGATCGGGCCGCCGCCGGAGGCGATCGAGGCGATGGCCTCGAAGACCCGGGCGAAGGAGCTCATGCGCGTCGAGCCGCTCACCGACGTCACCGAACGGGACCTGCCGGTCCTGGTGAAGGCGGCGGCGGGCGGCGGCGGGCGCGGCATGCGGATCGTCCGCGAACTCGACGAACTGGAAGGGGCGTTGAAGTCCGCGTCCGCCGAGGCGGAGAGCGCCTTCGGGGACGGCGAGGTCTTCGTCGAGCGGTACGTGGAGAACGGCCGGCACGTGGAGGTGCAGGTCCTCGCCGACAAGTACGGCGGTGTCTGGCTGATCGGTTCCCGGGACTGCTCGCTCCAGCGCCGCCACCAGAAGGTGATCGAGGAGAGCCCCGCCCCCGGATACTCCGACGACTTCCTCCACGAGCTGCACGAACTGGCGACGGCCGCCGTGACGGCCGTCGGCTACGTGGGCGCGGGAACGGTCGAGTTCCTCGTCGACGAGCACCACAGGGCGCACTTCCTGGAGATGAACACCCGCCTCCAGGTCGAGCACCCCGTGACCGAGGAGGTGTACGGCATCGACCTCGTCGCCCTCCAGATCGCCGTCGCGGAGGGTGCCTCGTTGCCCTCCCGCGTGCTGCCGGAGTCCGGCCACGCCGTCGAGGCCCGGCTCTACGCCGAGGACCCGGCCGGGGGCTGGACCCCGCAGGCGGGCGTGCTGCACCGCCTGGAGTTCCCCACCGGGCCGGGCATCCGCGTCGACACCGGGTACGCCTCGGGGGACACCGTGCCCGTGCACTACGACGCCATGCTCGCCAAGGTCGTCGCGCACGCGCCGACCCGTGCCGAGGCCGTGCGCAAGCTCGCCCGCGCCCTCGAACGGACGGTGATCCACGGGCCCGCCACCAACCGGGACCTGCTCGTCGCCTCGCTGCGGCACCCCGAGTTCCGGGACGCCGACCGGCTCGGCACCGGCTTCTACGACCGGAACCTGGGGGCACTGACCGGCCCCCGGGACGGCGAGGTGCACGCGGCGGTCGCCGCCGCGCTCGCGGACGCCGCCCGGAACGCGGGCCGCTTCGGGGGCGGCTGGCGGAACCTCGCCTCGCAGGACCAGGTCAAGGCGTACGGGGAGCACGAGGTCCGCTACCGGCCGGTCCGGGGCGGCGGCTACGAGGTCACGGCCCCGGAGGGGGTCGGGGTGGTGTCGGCGTCCCCCGACCGCGTGCGCCTCGACATCGCGGGCGTCGTACGGGACTTCGACGTGGCCCGGTACGGCGGGACCGTCCACGTCGGCCCGTACCGGCTCGCCGTCCGGCCCCGCTTCCCGGACCCCGCAGACCAGCGGGAGCCCGGCTCCCTGCTCGCCCCCATGCCCGGCACCGTCGTCCGGGTCGCGGACGGTCTCGCCGTCGGCGACCGGGTCACCGCGGGGCAGCCGCTCCTCTGGCTGGAGGCCATGAAGATGGAGCACCGCGTCATCGCCCCCGCCTCCGGCACGCTCACCGCGCTCCACGCCGCCCCCGGCCGCCAGGTCGAGGTCGGTGCCCTGCTCGCCGTCGTACAAGCCGTACAGGCAGACGTCCCGACCGAAGCACAGGAGGAAGACCCCTCATGAGCACCGACATCGAACCGCGGGAACACACCGAGCTCCGTGCCGCCGTCTCCGCCCTCGGCCGGCGCCACGGCCCCGGCTTCGACCGGGCGGCCCTGTGGGCGGAGGCCGGGAAGCTCGGCTACCTCGGGGTGAACCTGCCCGAGGAGTACGGCGGCGGGGGCGGCGGCATGGCCGAACTCTCCATCGTCCTGGAGGAGGCGGGCGCCGCCGGGGCCCCGCTCCTCATGATGGTCGTCTCGCCCGCCATCTGCGGCACGGTCATCGCCCGCTTCGGTACGGAGGAGCAGAAGCGGGCGTGGCTGCCGGGCCTCGCGGACGGTACGAGGACGATGGCGTTCGGCATCACGGAGCCGGACGCGGGCTCCAACTCGCACCGCATCACGACGACGGCGACCCGCACCGAGGAGGGCTGGGTCCTCAACGGCCGGAAGGTGTTCGTGTCGGGCGTCGACATCGCGGACGCGACCCTGATCGTGGGCCGTACGTCGGATGCCCGTACGGGCACGCTCAAGGCGTGCCTGTTCATCGTGCCGCGTGACGCGCCCGGCTTCGGGCGCCGCCACATCGAGATGGAACTCGCCGCGGACGAGAAGCAGTTCGAGCTGACCCTCGACGACGTGCACCTGCCGGCGGACGCCCTCGTCGGCGACGAGGACGCGGGTCTCCTCCAGCTCTTCGCGGGCCTCAACCCGGAGCGGATCATGACGGCCGCCTTCGCGATCGGCATGGGCCGCTACGCGCTCGACCGGGCCGTGACGTACGCGAAGGAGCGCCAGGTCTGGAAGGCCCCGATCGGCGCCCACCAGGCCATCGCGCATCCCCTGGCCCAGGCCCACATCGAGCTGGAGCTGGCCCGCCTGATGATGCAGAAGGCGGCGAAGCTGTACGACGCGGGCGACGACCTGGGCGCGGGCGAGGCCGCGAACATGGCCAAGTACGCGGCCGCCGAGGCGTGCGTGAAGGCCGTCGACACCTCCGTGCACACCCTCGGCGGCAACGGCCTCACCAAGGAGTTCGGCCTGGCCCGGCTGATCACGGCGGCCCGGGTGGCCCGGATCGCCCCGGTCAGCCGGGAGATGATCCTGAACTACGTCTCGGCCCACTCCCTGGGGCTGCCCAAGTCGTACTGAACCCGTACGCGCAGGCTGATCGGCGGGGACCGTACCCGGGAAGCGATCTTCGGGACCGCCGGGTAACGGGCCCGCCGCGGTGTCAGTCCTCGTCGTCGTCGAGTGCGTGGCCGCCCTTCAGCCGGACGACCTCGTCGATCCAGTTGCGGGCGTGCTCGGCGAAGTCCACCTGGCCGACCTCGTGGTGGGCGGCGACGAAGCGGCGGGCGGGGGGCTTCTTCTTCCAGTACCTCTCGCCGAGGGCGGCCTCGCGGAGGAAGATCTCGCAGCCGACCGCGTTGGTGTGGAAGTGCAGCTCCAGTTCCCGGGGGCGGTCCTGGCCGTTCAGCCGGTCGACGAGCAGAAGGCCCTGCTGCCGGTAGACGTGGTACTCGGTGCGCGGGATGTTCCCGCTGTGGATCCGCGAGGTCTCCAGTGCGTAGCCCTCGGCGGCGAAGGCGTCGAGGACCGCCTCGTGCAGGGGCAGTGCCGTGATGTGGACGAGGTCGTCGTCGGTCTGTGCCTTGACGTTCTCGGCCTCGACCTCGGTGTGCAGGCCCAGGTGGACCCCGAGCTTCTGTCCCTTCACCTCGGTCAGCGGGGTCTCCCACTTGAGCCGGTGACGGATGGGGACCCGCTTCTCCTCGCCCTTCTCCAGGGTGAAATAGCCGCTCACGCTCGGGTAGTCGAACGTGTCGCCCTTCTCGCCGTCACCGTCGCCCTTGTGGGCCACCGGGGCGTCGGTGACGAGCCGCAGATATATCGACTTCACCTCCACCCGGCGTTCGGGGGCGCGTACGACCACTTCCCCGGTCAGAAGTCCTCCCGGCCGCGCCGGTCCGTCCTGTACGAGGGTGTCGATCTCGAGCGGAACCCCGCCCATGCCCAGCAGTCTCTTGAAAACCATGAGCGCAGGTTAACCGGCATATGCCGTGCGGGCGCAGGGACTTGTCCGTCTCGGGGCGCGTCTCGTTTTCCTCAAGAAGGGGCTCCGTTCGTGAACGACCTGTGTACGATCTCGCCACTCTGCACACACGCCGTTCACGCTTCCCGGGAGAGACGTACGTGTATCCGCCGCCGCATTCCCACTCGTACGGCCCCGCCACCCCGCCGCGTCGGCGCTGGTGGCAGCATCCCGCCCTGGTCGTCACCCTGTTGGTGCTCTTCCCGCCGGCCGGCATAGCCCTGGCCTGGTTGAGCCGCTGGAGCAGTCGGGCCAAGATCGTGGCCACGGTCCTGTCGGCTCTGTGGTTCCTCGCCGTCCTGCTCGGCGACGCCCCGAAGGAGAACGGCACGGCCGACCCCGAGCCCGCCGCGACGGTCACGGCCTCCGCGACCCCGACGACCGCCGCGCCGAGCCCCACCCCGACGACTCCGGCGCCGACCACCGTGGAGCCCACTCCGGAGCCGACGCCCACCACCGTCGAACCGACCCCGGAGCCGACCGGCGCACCGCCCCGGACCTCCGCCCCCGAGCCCGCCCGCACCCCGGTGCCGGAGCCCACCACCCGGAAACCGGAGCCCGTCCGGACCACGGAGGCCGCGCCCGTCGACGTCTACTACGAGAACTGTTCCGCCGTCCGTGCCGCCGGAGCCGCCCCCATCCACGTCGGAGACCCCGGCTACAGCCGCAAGCTCGACCGCGACGGCGACGGTGTGGCCTGCGAGAACTGACGACGCCCCGCCCGTCCCGTGGCAGCCGTCGATGCCGAACGCCCTTCGGAGCCTTCCGGGGCGGCTGCTTCCTTCCGCACGGCCTGTGGGTGTGCCTGCCGGGCGTGCTGGTGGCGTTGTGCCCAGCGGACGGCGAGTGGGGCTGCCAGGCCCGTCAGGGTGAACAGCCCTCCTACGACGTACCATCCGGGGCGGCCCCAGGTGATGCAGAGTGAGATGAGCAGGGCCGGACCGAGGGCTTCGGCCAGTCCTGCGCCGAGGCCGAACACACCGAGGTACTGGCCGGTGGCATGCCGTGGGGCGAGGGCGAAGGACACTTCGAAGCCTGCGGCGGAGTGCCACAGCTCACCGATCGTGTGGATCACCATCGCGGTCATGAGCAGCGTGGCAGCGGCCCATGCCGGCATCCCCGCGGACAGGGAGACCAGTGAGCAGGAGACGAGGAAAGCCACGCCCGCTCGACGGTAGGCGGCTCCTCCTGCCGTGGGGGAGTCGATGCCGCGGCCGGCTCGTATCTGGAACGCGATGACGATGACGGTGTTGATGAGCATGGTGCCCGAGATGAGCCAGCGCGGGGCCGTGGTGGCCGTGACCAGCCAGAGTGGGACGGCCACCGTGAGGACCTTGAACTGGACGGCCATGATGCCGTCGAGGGCGGCGAGCAGGAGGTAGGGACGGTCCCGCAGGGCGATCCAGCGGGGGTTGTCGGTGGTGGGGACGGGTGTGACCGACGGCAGGTGGACCAGGATCGCCGCGGAAGCCGCGAAGGCGACCGCGTTGCCGATGACCAGGAGGCGGTAGGCGGGGAGGGTGCCCACCTGGACGGCCCAGCCCGCCAGCAGGGCGCCGAGGGAGATCCCCACATTGGTCACGGCGCGGAGATAGGCGCGGAAAGCCTGCGGCCGGTCCCCTCCGTAGTGCCTGATGAGCGGACTGCGTGCGGCCAGTCCGGCCGCTTTGGCGCCCATGGCCGTGCCCACGGCGAGGGCGAACATCCAGAAGCTGTCCGCCAGTACGAAGCCGGCCGTGGCCAACGCCTGGACGACGAGGGTGATCGCGTAGACACCGCGCGCCCCGTGGCGGTCCGCGAGATGACCGACGGCGATGCCCACGGCCAGCGAGAGGACACCGGCGATGCCGAGTCCGAGGCCCACCTGGCTTGCCGGTAGACGGACGGCCTCGGTGAAGTACAGGACTCCGGCGGTCAGGTAGAGGCCGCTGCCGACGGTGTAGACGAAGTTCGAGGCGGCGATGACGCGTTGCGGTCCGGATTCCGGCATCAGTGGCATGGGGGCGGCTCCGCATCCCGAGTTGTCAGTAAGGACTGACAAAGCTTTGCGCTTATTACTCGCAAGAGCAAGAGGGGTGCGACAAGGGGGATGTGCGGTGGCGCGTCCTCCGTCCGCTCTCCGGAGCGGTACGCCCGCCCCGGCGTCGGCCGACGGTCCGGCCGGACCCGTAAAAACCATGCAGGCGTGCTTGATTGTTTCGGTGGAGTGCTGAGAAGGTCTCCCCAAGCCGTACCGGCACACGCGATCCTGGCGACCACCTTCCACCGCTCAGGGGGCAACGCATGGTGTTCCGCAGTGAGTACGAGAACGTGTCCACCGTCTCCCTCCCCATCCACGACGCGGTCCTCGGACGCGCCGCCGAGCGCGGCGACACGCCCGCGCTGATCGACGGCACCGGCGAGTTCACCCTCACGTACGCGCAGGTCGACGCCTTCCACCGGCGGGTGGCCGCCGGGCTCGCCGAGGCCGGGGTGCGGAAGGGGGACGTGCTCGCGCTGCACAGCCCCAACACCGTGCTGTTCCCCATCGCCTTCTACGCCGCCACGCGCGCGGGTGCCTCCGTCACGACCGTGCACCCGCTCGCCACGCCCGAGGAGTTCGCGAAGCAGCTCCGGGACTCCGCCGCGCGCTGGATCGTGACCGTCTCGCCGCTGCTCCCCGCCGCCCGCGCCGCCGCCGAACTCGCGGGCGGCATCGAGGAGATCTTCGTCTGCGACCGGTCGGAGACGGATGACGTCCGCTCGCTCCAGGCCTTCCTCGGCTGCACCGGGCCCGTGCCCGAGATCGACGTCGACCCGGACGAGGACGTCGCCGCGCTCCCGTACTCCTCCGGCACCACCGGCGTCCCCAAGGGCGTGATGCTCACGCACACCTCCATCGCCACCAACCTGGTCCAGCTGGAACCGGTCATCCCGATGGGGCCCGGTGACCGGATTCTCGCGGTACTACCCTTTTTTCACATCTACGGGCTCACGGCGCTCATGAACGGCCCCCTCCGGCAGGGCGCCACCGTCGTCGTCCTGCCCCGCTTCGAGCTCGACACCTTCCTCGGCGCCGTCCAGAAGCACCGCATCAACGGCCTGTACGTCGCCCCGCCGATCGTCCTAGCCCTCGCCAAGCACCCGGCCGTCGCCGACTACGACCTGTCCTCCCTGGAGTACATCGTCAGCGCCGCCGCCCCGCTCGACGCGGCCCTCGCCGAGGCCTGTTCGGCGCGGCTCGGGCTGCCGCCGGTCCTCCAGGCGTACGGCATGACGGAGCTGTCCCCGGGCACCCACGTCGTCCCGCTCGACGCCCCGAACCCCCCGCCCGGCACCGTCGGCAAGCTGCTCGCCTCCACCGAGATGCGCGTCCTCTCCCTCGACGACCCGTCGAAGGACGCCGCGCCGGGGGAGGAGGGCGAGATCGCCATCCGGGGGCCGCAGGTCATGAAGGGGTACCTGGGCCGCCCCGACGCCACCGCCGCCATGATCGACGCCGACGGCTGGGTGCACACCGGAGACGTCGGGCGGGTCGACGCCGACGGCTGGCTGTTCGTCGTCGACCGCGTGAAGGAACTCATCAAGTACAAGGGCTTCCAGGTGGCCCCCGCCGAACTCGAGGCGGTCCTCCTCACCCACGAGGGCGTCGCCGACGCCGCCGTCATCGGCGTCACCGACGCCGACGGCGCCGAGATACCGAAGGCCTTCGTCGTCCGCCAGCAGGCCGCGCCGGACCTCTCGGCCCAGGACGTCATGGCGCACGTCGCCGCCCGCGTCGCCCCGTACAAGAAGGTCCGCGCCGTCGAGTTCGTCGAGGCCGTTCCCCGGGCAGTGTCCGGGAAGATCCTCCGCAGGGAATTGAGGGACCGCACATGACCCTGGTCGCCGTCACCGAGGAGCGGGGGATCACCACCCTCGCCCTGGACTCCCCGGCCACCCGCAACGCGCTCTCCGCGTCGCTCGTCACCGAACTCGCCGACGCGCTCACCGCCTGCGGCAAGGACCCGGCGGTCCGGGCGGTGGTCCTCACCCACACGGGGACGACCTTCAGCGCGGGCGCCGACCTGAAGGCGCCGCCGAGCCCGTACTCCTTCGTGGACCTGCTCCGGCAGGTCGTCGAGCTGCCGAAACCGGTCGTCGGCCACGTCACCGCCGGCGGCCGCGCCCGGGCCGGCGGTCTCGGGCTGCTCGGCGCCTGCGACATCGTGGTGGCGGGGGAGGGCGCGGACTTCGCCCTCACGGAGGTACGGATCGGGGTGGCGCCCGCCGTCATCTCCCTCACCCTCCTGCCGAAGCTCGAACCGCGCGCGGCGGCCCGCCACTATCTGACGGGGGAGCGGTTCGGGGTCCCGGAGGCCGTCGCCATGGGGCTCGTGACGGCGGGCGAGGAGGCCCTTCCCGGCATCCTCGACTCCCTCCGCGCCGCCTCCCCGCAGGGCCTGCGGGAGGCGAAGCGGCTGGTCACCGCTAGAGTCCTGGAAACCTTCGAGCGCGACGCGGAGGACCTGGTGCGGACGTCGGCCACGCTCTTCGCCTCCACCGAGGCGCGCGAGGGGATGACGGCCTTCCTCGAACGACGGGACCCCGCATGGCGGCTGTGACCGCACCCAAGCCGGACCGGAACCCCAAGCAGGACAGGAGCCGCGCCACCCGGCAGCGGCTCCTGGAGGCGGCCGTGGCCTGCCTGGCCGAGCACGGCTGGGCGGGGTCCACGGTCACCGTCGTCGCGGAACGGGCCGGGGTGTCCCGGGGCGCGGCGCAGCACCACTTCCCGACCCGCGAGGACCTGTTCACGGCGGCCGTCGAGTACGTCGCCGAGGAGCGTTCCCAGGCGCTGCGGGCCCTTCCGTCGCGGGACCGGCACGAGGCCGTCGCCGCCCTCGTCGACCTGTACACGGGGCCGCTCTTCCGGGCCGCGCTCCACCTCTGGGTCGCGGCCGCCGACGAGGACCAGCTCCGCGACCGGGTCGCGGAGCTGGAAGCCCGCGTCGGCCGAGAGTCGCACCGCATCGCCGTCGAGGTCCTGGGCGCCGACGAGTCCCGGCCGGGGGTCCGGGAGACCGTGCAGGGCCTCCTGGACATGGCGCGGGGCCTGGGCCTCGCGACCCTCCTGACGGACGACCGCGCCCGCCGGGAGCGGGTGGTGGCCCAGTGGGCGCGGATCGTGAACGAGGCCCTGAGCGATTAGACCCCCGGGATCTCCCGGGCCTGGAAGGCCGCCCGTACGGCGTTCGCCGCCGACGCGCCGTACATCCGCTGCGCGGTCGCGACCGTCGTCCGGGCCGCGGCCTCGAAGCTGGTGTCGGGCGCGAAGCCGAACTGCGCGTTCACGATGATCCGGCCGGCGGTGCGCGCGCCGAGGGAGGTGTGGATGTCGAGGAGCGCCCGGGACCAGATCTCGCCGTCGGCGTGGACCTCGCCCTCCCGGTCCGCGTACGTCTTGGTGCCGTCGAGGCGGCGCAGGCAGTGCGGGGCCGCGCTGTAGCCGGTGGCGTCCCAGTCGGCGACGCAGGCCGCGTCGGCCTTCAGGGGCCAGTCGTACTTCTCGACCGCGTGCGTGCCGACGGCCATGGCCAGGTAGTCGCCGAAGGCCTCGCCGATCGCACCGGACTCCGGGGTGGTGCCGAAGCCGGGCACCTGGGCGTGGTGCACGGCGTGGCCGTACTCGTGGACGATGACCTCGGCGTCCTCGGCGTCGTCCACGCCGCCCTTGCCGAGGCGGATCTCGGCCTTCTTGTCGGTGAAGTAGGAGTTGTCGGCGCCCCACTGGTTGAGCCGGACCGGCTGGACGCGGTCGTTGGCCCCGGGGAGCTCGGTGCCGAAGCCGAGGCCCTGGAGGTACTCCTGCGCCTCGTTGATCCAGAAGTACGCCATGACCTGCTCGAACTCGTCGTCGGAGCGGTTGTACGCGGTGGCGCCGGCGACCGTGGCGGGCTTGCCGGTCTCGGAGCGGACCTGGACCCACCTGCCGGACAGGCCACCGCTCGCGTCGAGGTTCCGCAGCGTGGCGAGGGTGTACGCGGAGGCGGGGACGTCGCTCACCGCGTCCTTGCGGTCGGTGAGGGACTGGTCGCCGGTGGACTGGACCGGGTTCACCATGAAGACGCGCGCCTGGGGGAGGACGGCGGCGGAGGCGCCGGCCGACGGGAGCAGCGCGGCGGTGGCGACGGCCGTGGTGGCGACGGCCGCGGCGACCAGGCCACGAGGGGTGCGGCGGGTCATGGACATCCTCCTGCGATGGGATGCTGCGACGGGAAGCTTGGCGTGTACTCAACACGCGTGGCGGCGATCTTCGCGTACGCCCGCCGCTTTGAACAGACCCGGAGGCCGATGGCCAGGACGTGACCCGGGCCACAGTCGATCTCCCGCGCCCGCAGTACCCTGGTCGCATGCCTACGCTCGTACGCCGTCGCCACGTGGACTTCGTCCGCGTCACGAGCATGAGCTGTCGCCGCTCCGCCTGACCCTCCCGGGCCCACCAGCGCCCCTGCGGGTCCCCCGTCAGAGCCCCAGCCGATCGGCTCCCGTGGCCCCCGCCCCACCCCTGGCGGCCGCCCCGGGCACCCGTAGACCCCCGCGGACGCACCCATGACGAACAGCTCGTACCCGTCCCAGCTCCCCATCGTCGACCTCTCCGCCGCCGACAAGGACCCCCAGGCCCGGCGGCTGCTCCACGCGCAGCTCCATTCGGCCGCCCACGACGTCGGTTTCTTCCAGCTCGTCGGGCACGGCGTGACCGAGGCCGAGACCCGGGCCCTCACCTCCGCCATGCACGCCTTCTTCGCGCTGCCCGAGGCGGACCGGCTCGCCCTCGACAACCTCAACTCGCCGCACTTCCGCGGCTACACCCGGATCGGCGACGAGCGCACCCAGGGCGCCCGCGACTGGCGCGACCAGCTCGACATCGGCGCCGAGCGCCCCGCGCACGTCCCCGCGCCCTGGGAGGCCCCGTACTGGTGGCTCGAAGGCCCCAACCAGTGGCCGGCCGCGCTCCCCGAGCTGCGCACCGCCGCCCTGCACTGGATCGACCGGCTCAGCGGGGTCGCCGAGCGCCTCCTGCACGAGCTGCTCGCCTCGATCGGCGCGCCCGCGGACTTCTACGACGACATCTTCGGCCCGCGTGCCCACCCGCAGCTCAAGCTGGTGCGCTACCCGGGCAGCAGCGGCGAGGGCGACGACCAGGGCGTCGGCGCGCACAAGGACTACGGCTTCCTCACCCTGCTGCTCCAGGACCAGGTGGGCGGGCTCCAGGTGCAGCGGGAGGACGGGAACTTCCACGACGTGCCGCCGCTGCCGGGCGCGTTCGTCGTGAACCTCGGCGAGCTGCTCGAAGTGGCCACGAACGGCTATCTGATCGCGACGAACCACCGGGTGGTCTCACCGCCCGGGGCGACGGAACGGTTCTCCGTGCCGTTCTTCTACAACCCGCGGCTCGACGCCCGGATCGCGCCGCTCGCCTTCCCGCACGCGGACACGGCACCCGGTGTCACGGCCGACCCGGCGAACCCGCTGTTCGCCGAGTACGGGTTCAACGCGCTGAAGGGAAAGCTCCGCGCCCACCCGCTGGTGGCGGACCGTCACCACGCGGAGCTCCTCCTGCACCCGGAGGGACGGCCGACCCAGCAGGCCCGGCCGTCCCAGCAGGCCCAGCTGGTCTGACCGACCGGCGGGCTCAGCCGGCCCGGCCGACAGGCCGTCCCAGCAGGCCCAGCCGGTCTAGCCGGCGATGTCGGCGTAGCCCTCGATGTCGCGCGGGTCCCGCTTGCCGGGGCCCGTGTAGCGGGCGGACGGGCGGACCAGGCGCCCGGTGCGCTTCTGCTCCAGGATGTGCGCCGACCAGCCGGCCGTACGGGCGCAGCTGAACATCGAGGTGAACATGTGTGCCGGGACCTCGGCGAAGTCGAGGACGATGGCCGCCCAGAACTCGACGTTCGTCGCCAGGATCCGGTCGGGCCTGCGGTTGTGCAGCTCCTCCAGGGCGGCCTTCTCGAGCGCGGCGGCCACCTCGTAGCGCGGGGCGTCGAGCTCCTTGGCGGTGCGGCGCAGCACGCGCGCGCGGGGGTCCTCGGCGCGGTAGACGCGGTGGCCGAAGCCCATCAGGCGCTCGCCCTTGTCGAGGGCCTGCTTGACGTACGCGGTGGCGTCGCCGGTGCGCTCGATCTCCTCGATCATGCCGAGGACGCGGGAGGGCGCGCCGCCGTGCAGCGGGCCGGACATGGCGCCGACGGCGCCGGAGAGGGAGGCGGCCACGTCGGCACCGGTGGAGGCGATCACGCGCGCGGTGAACGTGGACGCGTTCATGCCGTGCTCGGCGGCGGACGTCCAGTAGGCGTCGACGGCCTTGACGTGCTTCGGGTCGGGCTCGCCGCGCCAGCGGATCATGAAGCGCTCGACGACCGACTCGGCCTTGTCGATCTCGCTCTGCGGGACCATGGGCTGGCCCTGGCCGCGGGCGGACTGGGCGACGTACGAGAGGGCCATCACGGCCGCGCGCGCGAGGTCGTCGCGGGCCTGCTCGACGGAGATGTCGAGGAGCGGTTTGAGGCCCCACACGGGCGCGAGCATGGCGAGCGCGGACTGCACGTCGACGCGGATGTCGCCGGAGTGCACCGGGATGGGGAACGGCTCGGCGGCGGGCAGGCCGGGGTTGAAGGCACCGTCGACGAGCAGGCCCCAGACGTTGCCGAACGAGACCTGGCCGACGAGGTCCTCGATGTCGACGCCGCGGTAGCGGAGGGCGCCGCCCTCCTTGTCGGGTTCGGCGATCTCCGTCTCGAACGCGACGACTCCCTCGAGCCCGGGTACGAAGTCGGACATCAGGCGGCTCCTCTATCGATGATCGATCAACCGGATGCTGGTCGATGGATGGATTCACTGGTCGATGGTGGGGATTCAACAGTCGTCCAGCCCAAGAGTCTGTACGGTTCCGATGATGCGGGGAAGCGTGACGTCCGGCACACTGCGCCGATCCGGCGAGTAAGGATTGGCGGCACGCGGTGCCGGGCAAACTGAGGCGCTGCGGCAGGATGGCCCCGTGACCGATCCCGTGACCGCTTCCGCGAACGCCGCCCTGGATCCCGCCGACATGCGCGAGCAGTACCGCACCACGGAGCTCTCCGCCGCCGACCTCGCGCCCGAGCCGATCGCGCAGTTCACCCGCTGGTTCAAGGAGACCGCCGAGAACCCGGCGATCCACGAGCCGAACGCGATGATCGTCTCCACGGCCACCCCCGAAGGACGGCCGTCCTCCCGCACGGTCCTCCTGAAGCACTACGACCGCGCCGGCTTCGTCTTCTTCACCAACTACGAATCCCGCAAGGGCAGGGAGCTCACGGCCAACCCGTACGCCTCCCTGCTCTTCCCCTGGCACCCGCTGGCCCGCCAGGTCATCGTCACGGGCCGCGCCGAGCGCGTCGGCCGCGACGAGACGGTCGCCTACTTCCGCACCCGCCCGCACGGCTCGCAGCTCGGCGCCTGGGCCAGCCGCCAGTCCTCGGTGATCGCCTCCCGCGCCGAGCTCCTCGCCCGCTACGAGGAACTGGCCGCCCGCTACCCCGGGGACGCCCAGGTCCCCGTGCCGCCGGAATGGGGCGGCGTCCGGGTCGTCCCGGACGCGGTCGAGTTCTGGCAGGGCCACGAGAACCGCCTCCACGACCGCCTGCGCTACGTCCGCGAGGACGGCCCGGACGGCCGGGGGGACGTGACCTGGCGGGTGGAGCGCCTCGCGCCCTGATCGCCGCTCGGGCGCGTTTCCGCCATGCAACGATTTCGGTGAAGGTGATGTGCTCTGCGTCACGTTCCAGTTGAATGGCGGCAGCATGGGGGGTGCCGGGATGAGTGCTTTCACGGGGTCCGCGAGCGAGACCGCTTCCGTTCCCGGGGCGGGGGCCGATCTGCTGGCCGCGCTGCTCGACGGGATGGACGCGGCGCTCTGCGCCTTCGACGCCGACGGGACGATCACGCACTGGAACCGCGAGGCCGAGCGGATCCTCGGCTGGTCCGCGGACGAGGCCGTCGGCCGGCGCGGTTTCGAGGGGTGGGCCGCGCGCAACGCGGACGCCGAGGAGATCCTGCGCCGGGTGATGGGCGCCATGAAGGGCGGCCGGCAGGTCCACGAGCTCGCGCTGCTCCGCAAGGACGGCGGCCGGGTGCTCGTACGGAGCCAGGCCGCCGGTGTGCGCGGCGCGGACGGCGGTCCGGCGGGGGTGTACTGCGCGTTCAGCGAGGTCCACGTCCAGCTCGACCTGGAACGTTCGGTGGCCCTCAGCGAGGCCCTCTTCGAGGACGCCTCCTGGGGGGTCGTCCTCGTCGACGCCGATCTGCGCCCCGCCATGGTCAACGGCCACGCGGCCCGTGCCTTCGGTACGGGACGCACGTCCCTGCTCGGACGCCCCCTCGGTGACGTCGTCGTCCAGGGCGCGGAGGAACTGGAGGCCGCGCTCCAGCACGTCCTGGCGGAGGGCAGTCCGCCCGCGCCGGTGGAGGTGTGGGTGACGCTCAGGACGGCCACGGGGGAGCGGCGCCGGTGCTGGCGCAGCGGTTTCGTGCGGCTCTCGTCGCCGATGGCGGAGGAGCCGGTGCCGCTGGGGGTGGCCTGGCTGTTCCAGGACGTGACGGAGGAGCGCCTCGCGGCGCGGGAGGCGGACCGGCTGCGGTTCCGCTGGAGCCAGCTGCACCGCGCGGGCGCGGCGGCCGCGGAGTGCGAGGACCCGGCGGAGGCGGCGACCGTGCTGCTCGACTTCGCCCTCGCCGGATTCGCCGACCACGCCGTGGTCGACCGGGTCGCGGGCGAGCGGCGCCTGACCCGGGCCCTGGCCACCCCGGCGGGCGCCCCGGGCCCCGCGTCGCCGGTCGTGGGCGGCGGCATCCCGCTGCGCTACGGTCCGCGGCATCCGGCGCTCCAGGCCTGGGACCGGGTGGGCACGGTCAGGGCGAGCGCGGGCCGGACGGCCGAGGTGTGGGCGGAGGCCCACCAGTGGCCGGGGGACGCGGCGCACGCGGTGTGCGTGGTGCTGCGCTCCCGCGGCCGGACCCTGGGCGTCCTGACCTTCCTGCGGGCCGCGTGCCGCTCGCCCTTCGAGCGGGAGGACGTGGTCTTCGCGGAGTCGGTGGCGTCGAAGGTGGCGGCGACGCTGGACCTGGGGGACCGCCCGGAGGCCCCGGCTCCGTGAAGGTCGCTCAGTGCCGGTAGAAGATCCGGTCGCCGTACTCCGTCATGACCCGGCCGTTCCACTCGTGCCCGCCGTCGACGTTCCCGGAGCGCAGCAGCGGCGGCTCGATGCCGCGCCGGACGAGGTCCTCGGCGGCGGCGGCCATCGTGGCCTGCATGAGGGCGCTGGTGACGACGGTGGAGGCGGGGGCGAAGGGGGCCTCGATGCCCTCGTGGGTGAGTTCGGCGTCCCCGACGGCGATACGGGAGTCGAGGACGATGTCGCAGTGGTCCTTGAGGTACGTCCCCGAGACGTGCCGCGACCTGGTCTCCGTCGCGTACGCCACCGAGGTGACGCCGATGACGGTGAGGCCGAGGGCGCGGGCGTTCATCGCCATCTCCACGGGCAGGGCGTTGCGTCCGGAGAGGGAGATGATGATCAGGACGTCCCCGGCCTTGGCGGGGGAGGAGTCCAGGACGGCTCCGGCGAGTCCGTCGACCCGTTCGAGGGCGGAGCCGAGCGTCGCCGGCATGACGTCGACCCCGACGACGCCGGGCACGACCAGCAGGTTCATCAGGGCGAGGCCACCGGCCCGGTAGACGACGTCCTGGGCGGCGAGCGAGGAGTGGCCCGCACCGAAGGCGAAGAGCCGGTTGCCGTTCGCGACGGCCTCGGCGATGGCGGCGCCCGCCTCGGCGATCTCGGCGGAGTCCCCGTCACGGACCTCCTTGAGCAGACCGATCGCGGCGTCGAAGAACTGTCCGGCCAGCTTGCTCTCGCCCGCGCTGTCGCCCATTCCGGAAGCTCCTTCTCGTCGCCGTCGTGTCATGGTCGTGCACCGGGGCGCACCCCGGTCGCCGATCACGGTGCGGTCTGGACCATTGCTCTGTCAATACCACCCTTCGGTCGGTGCGGCCCGGTTGTCCGTCCGATGCGTCAGAATTGGCGGAGGGCCAGCGCACGACTCATCGAGGGGCACGTATGTCCGGACTGATCGACACAACGGAGATGTATCTCCGCACCATCCTCGAGCTTGAGGAGGAAGGTGTGGTCCCCATGCGCGCCCGGATCGCCGAGCGGCTCGACCAGAGCGGTCCGACCGTGAGCCAGACGGTGGCCCGGATGGAGCGCGACGGCCTGGTGGCCGTCGCCAGCGACCGGCACCTGGAGCTCACCGACGAGGGCCGCCGCCTCGCCACCCGCGTCATGCGCAAGCACCGCCTCGCGGAGTGCCTGCTCGTCGACGTGATCGGCCTGGAGTGGGAGCAGGTGCACGCCGAGGCCTGCCGCTGGGAGCACGTGATGAGCGAGGCCGTGGAGCGGCGGGTCCTGGAGCTGCTGCGTCACCCGACGGAGTCGCCGTACGGGAACCCGATCCCGGGCCTCGAGGAGCTCGGCGAGAAGGCGGAGGCGGAGGCCTTCCTCGACGACTCGATGGTGTCCCTCGCGGAGCTGGACGCGTCCGGCGGCAAGACGGTGGTCGTGCGCCGGATCGGCGAGCCGATCCAGACGGACGCCCAGCTGATGTACACGCTGCGGCGCGCGGGCGTGCAGCCCGGTTCCGTGGTGTCGGTGACGGAGTCCCCGGGCGGTGTCCTGGTGGGCAGCAGCGGCGAGGCGGCGGAGCTGGACGCGGAGACCGCGGCGCACGTGTTCGTCGCGAAGCGCTGACCGGCCGTGCCGGGGCCGGCCGTCCCCTTTCCGTCAGCGGAAGGGGGCGGCGACCCCCAGCGCGCCGAGCCAGAGGAGTCCGAGGGCGGTTCCCAGGCCGAGGACGTGCTTGACCGTCATCCAGGCGAACGTCTGCCGGACCCGGCTGCTGCCCGGGCTCTCGGGGTCGTAGACGAGGTGGACGGTCTCCGAGGACCGCGAGCTGTGGTTGGTGTACTCGTTGCCGCTGGGGTCGGTGTACGTGAAGTAGCCGTGCCGCTTCCCGTTCGGGTAGCGGCCCCGGGTGGCGACGACGGTGATGCCGCGCCGGGCGAGGGTCCTCCCGTCGAGGAAGCTGCTCACGGCGCCGACGGCTCCGAGCAGGCCGAGGACCGCGCCGAACAGCGACACCGAGGTGAGGACGGCGTGGCCGATGCCGTGGGTGCCACCGACCCACGTGACGTAACCGACGTAGGCGAGCAGGACGGTGATGCCTCCCGTCCACCACACCCACGCCCTGAAGGGCTCCTTCTCCTCGACGGTGACGAGCGCGCTGCCGGCCGGGTCCCGCTCCTCGGGCAGGGCGGCGGAGAGGGCGTCGAGGAAGGCCTCGGTGGCGGTCGCGTTGCCACCCGGGATCCAGTGGACCTCTCCGTCGGTCAGGTGGACCCTGATGCCGGTCTCGCCGTCCCGGCCCGCCCTGTGGACGGCGACGAGCGGAATCTCCTTGCGCACCCGCCCGCCCTCCTGACTGATGATCAGACGGTCGGGGTGGAGGGTGGCGGAGTCGTTGCCCTTGGCGAGCACTTGGGATGAGATCACGTCCGGTTGACCGGTGAGGGCCGGATCCGGTTGTACGGAACGGGGTCACGAACCCGTATCGCTGCCGCCCGGGGCGGCCAACTTCCCGCCGTGCGCCCCGTTTACGCCGGAATGGCCACGCGCACGCCCTCGCCGTGCCACGCTGGGAAGAGCGGTGCGATGCCGGGGAGGGGTGGGGCCATGCGACGGACGGATTCCGTACGCCGGATGCCGCTCGCCCGGGCGGGTGGAGGGGTCCGGACGGCAGAGGGCCCCGGCGCCCTGGGGCGCCGGGGCCTGTCCTCCCCTGTTCCGACCTGGAGCCCCGAGCTCTCAAGGTCGTTCCCTTCGGACCGGTTTCCCCGAGCGGTCCGCCTCCCGTTGAAGATCTCCCCTCGGCGGCGGGCGTCAATCCTGGAGTCCTGTCACTCGAACGAGGGGTGTTGGGTGGCAGGAGCGCATTTTCGAATGCGAGTTCGATAGTCTGGCGGGGTTAGACGGGAAGCAGAGGGGGTGCCAGGGATGGCGCGACGACTCGACGTCACCGGGGCCGACGGGGTACGCCTGGCGGCCTGGGACTTCACGCCCGGGCCCGGGACGACCACCGCCCCACGGATCGCCCGCCAGGCGGCCCCGGGCACGGGCCCCGGCCCCGTACCGCAGCCGGCCAGGCAGACCACCGACCACACCGCCGTACCGCAGCCGGCCCGGCACGCGACCGCCCCCACCGTCGCACCGCACGCCGCCCCACAGGCCCACGGCCCCGTCACCGGAACCACCGCCGGACCGGCCACCGGCCCCGGCGTCTTACTCCTCCACGGCCTGATGGGTCATGCCGGGCACTGGGCCCCCGGCGTCCGCCGCCTCACCGGCGGCCACCGTGTCATCGCCCTCGACCAGCGCGGCCACGGCGCGAGCGAGAAGCCCCCCACCGGCCCCTTCACCCGCGAGGCGTACGTGGCGGACGCCGCCGCCGCCGTCGAGCAGCTCGACCTGGGCCCGGTCACCCTCGTCGGCCACTCCATGGGCGCCCTCACCGCCTGGCAGCTGGCCGCCGAGCGCCCCGACCTCGTCCGCGCCCTCGTCATCTGCGACATGCGGGCCTCGGCCCTCGGGGCCGCCTCGCAGCGCGCCTGGCAGGACTGGTTCCGCAGCTGGCCCGCCCCCTTCCCGTCCCTCGACGCCGTCCGCCGCTGGTTCGGCGAGGACGACGCCTGGGTCGAGCGCCCCAACCCGGCCAGGGGCGCCTTCTTCGCCGAGGTGATGGCCGTGCACCCCGACGGCTGGCGTCCGGTCTTCGACCCGGCGCAGATGCTGTCCTCCCGCGCGACCTGGGTGCACGACGCCCACTGGGACTCCCTCGCCCAGGTCCGCTGCCCGACCCTCGTCGTCCGGGGCCTGGACGGCGAGCTGGGTCGCGCCGAGGCGCAGGAGATGGTCCGCGTCCTGCCCCACGGGGAGTACGCGGAGATCCCCGACGCCGGCCACCTCCTCCACTACGAGCGCCCGGAGGCCTGGGCGGAGGCCGTCGAACCCTTCCTGAACGGCGTCCTCACGCCGTAGCCCAGGCGTCACGTCCGCACGCCGTGGACCAGGCACTACGGGCACGGGGGACCCCTCGTGCCCACACGGCCCACCCGACCGGATACCGTCTTCCTCTCGCGGCGCGTCCGAGGTCCTCTCCGCGCCGCCTCAGGAAGGACATGCATGCGCACATCCATGCTGCGGCGCCTGGCCACGGTGGCCACGGCGCTGGGGCTCACGTCGGCCGGCTTTCTCGGTACGGGCGCACCCGCCCAGGCCGCGGTCAGCGACTGCCCGTCGGGCTACTTCTGCGCCTGGAAGACCGACAACGGCACCGGCACGATGTACAAGACCAACGTGAACACGGCGACGCTCGGGACGTGGGACAACACGTTCCGCTCGGTCGTCAACCGCACCAGCAAGGTCGCCTGCCTCTACGACGACCCGAACTACGGCGACGACGCGGGCGCCAGTGTGATTCCCTCCAGCCCGTCGGGCACCGAGTGGGGTGGCCCCGGCAGCGACTCGATCAGCTCGCTGAAGTTCGTCCCCACCGAGCGCGAGTGCGTCCTGCCCGCGTACCCCGAGTGGCACGCGGCGACCGGCACCAAGGCGGCGGGCTTCGGCGACCTCAACGCCGACAAGAAGTCGGACGTCCTCGCCCGCGACAAGGCCGGCCGCCTGTGGTTCCTGCCCGGCGACGGCACCGGCAAGCTGCTCGGCAGCGGCTGGAACGCCATGAACACCCTCACCCGCCACGGCGACTTCACCGGCGACGCCCGCGAGGACGTCATCGCCCGCGAGACCGCCACCGGCAAGCTGTGGCTGTACCCGGGCACGGGTACGGGCGCGCTGGGCGCCCGCAAGCTCATCGGCTCGGGCGGCTGGAACGCCATGGACAAGCTCACCGCCTTCGGTGACCTGACCGTCGACGGCCGCTCGGACCTCCTCACCATCGAGAAGTCGACGGGCAAGCTGTGGCTCTACCCGGGCACCTCGGCGGGCACCCTCGGCGCGCGCAAGCTCATGGGCTCGGGCGGCTGGAACGCGATGAACACGCTGGTCGCCCCCGGCGACATGAACGGCGACGGCCGGGCCGACCTGATCGCCCGCGAGGGCGCCACGGGCAAGCTCTGGTTCTACCCGGCGACCAGCACCGGCACCTTCGGCGCCCGCGTGCTGATCGGCTCCGGCTGGAACCCCATGGCCGCGTTCCTCGCGGTCGGCGACTTCAACGCCGACGGCCGCAACGACCTGGCGACGGTCAGCGGCAGCAGCTACACCTCCGCCGAGTGCGACGGCGTGGGCTGCCTGGTCCTCTACACCGGCAAGGGCACGGGCACGTTCAACGCGGGTGTCGTGGAGGACGTCAACTGGTGGGGCCTGAACGGCACCTTCTGATCGTTCCGATCCCGTGAAAAGCGGAGGCCTCCACCCCGGGACCCGGGGCGGAGGCCTCCGTCGTACCGGCTGCTGTCTGCTGTCTCGTGAGGCCGGTGCCGCTAGACGGAACCGGTGGTGCCGGTCGGCAGGGCCTGCTGGTAGAGCGCCACCAGCACACCGTGCACGGGCTGGTCCTCCGCGTTCTCCTCGGTTTCGTCGACCAGTCGGGTGAGGGTCTCGCCGAGTTCCCTTGCCTTCGCGGGGCTGAGGCGCAGGTGGCGCAGTGTCAGGTGGGTATCGGCGGGAGAGCGGTCCAGTTCCTGGGCGAACGCGGCGAGCATCGCGGCGGTGCCTTCCGCCCGGGGTTCGGCGACGGTCATCCGGCGGGCCGTGCGCTGGTAGTACTGCTCCGTGCCGCCGCGGACCTGGCGGGTCTCGGCGACATGGACCAGCCCGGCTTCGCGGAGCACCTTGAGGTGGTGGGCCACGTTGCCCTTCTTCGCGTCGAGCTGCGCCGCGAGCCGGCTGACGGTGGCGGGCCGGTGGCCCAGGGCGAAGAGCAACCGCTGACGCAACGGGTGAGCGAGCGCCGCGAACTGCTCGGGCGCACCGATCTCCAGGACGTCCTCGGGAGGCGGCGGCCAGGAAGACTGATCAGGCATACCGAAAGTGTCTAAACTCTTTGACGCTTTCGCAAGGGCGGTGCTCTACTCCCTGCCATGACGACTCCAGCGAAGCTTCTGCCGGCCCCTGTCATCGACGAGACGGCCCGCCTCCTGATCGAGCACTACGTCTTCCCCGAGATAGCCGAACAGCTCGCCGACCTGCTGCGACGACGCCTCACCGAGGGCACCTACGACGTCGACGACGCCGAGGAGCTCGCCCGCCTGGTCACCGCGGACCTGCAGTCCGTCAACGGCGACCGGCACCTGAATCTCAAGCACCACGCCGACCCGGTGCCCCCGAAGCAGGGGGCGGCCACCCTGGACGCGATGCGCCGGGACTTCGACACCTCACTGGGCGGTGCGCCCCGGGTGCAGCTGCTCGACGGAGGGGTCGCCGTGGTGGAGCTGGCCCCGATGCTGTTTCCGCTGGAGTGGGCCGCCGAACCGCTGGGCGCCGCGCTCACCCTGGCCTCCCGCGCCCGGGCGCTGATCGTGGACCTTCGCGCCAACCGGGGCGGCGACCCGGACACGGTCGCCTTCGTCTGCGGCTACCTCCTGGACGAGCGTACCCACCTCAACACCATGTACTGGCGCGACGGCGAGCGCAGAGAGCAGTCCTGGAGCCCGCCGCACGTTCCCGGTGCGCGCTTCGGCGGCAGCAAGCCGTTGTACGTGCTGTCCAGCGACAGCACCTTCTCCGCCGCCGAAGAGCTGGCGTACGACCTCCAGCAGCTCGGCCGCGCCGTGGTCGTCGGCGAGCCCACCCGTGGCGGCGCGCACCCGCGCGAGGGCTGGACCGTACACCCGCACCTGGAAGCCACCGTCCCCGTCGGCCGCGCGATCAACCCCGTCTCCGGCACGAACTGGGAGGGCGCCGGTGTGCGCCCGGACGTGCCCTGCGCTGCCGCCGACGCCCTCGACCACGCGCACGCACTGGCCCTCGCCCGACTGGCGGGCTGACCCGGGCCGGCTCGAAGGAGCCGAAAGGGTCGGGTCGGATCACAAGGGACGTCCGCCCAGGCGTGTCGGCGCCGGAAGGAGTTAGCTGGAGGGACGAGGGCGGGGGCGCGCAGGCGGCCTGTCCGGGGCCCGCCGGCCCCTGCCGGGATCCGGAGGCACCCGCCATGACCAGCACCACCACCGTCAGGGACATGCTCGCCACCTTCCCGGCCGACCTGGGCGACGTGGACCGGGCCAAGCTCACCCGCTGCATCGAGGAGTGCGTCGCCTGTGCCCAGGCGTGTACCGCCTGTGCGGACGCGTGCCTGTCCGAGGGCGCGGTCGGGAACCTGACCAAGTGCATCCGCACCGACATGGACTGCGCCGACATCTGCACCACCACCGCGTCCGTACTCTCCCGCCACACCGGCTACGACGCCGACGTCGCCCGCGCGATGCTCCAGGCGTGCGCCATGGTCTGCAGGACGTGCGCCGAGGAATGCGAGACGCACGCGCAGATGCACGAACACTGCCGCATGTGCGCGGAGGCGTGCCGCTCCTGCGAACAGGCCTGCAACGAAATGCTCGCCGCCCTCGGCTGAGCCGGGGCGGCGGGCCGCCGTCAGACGAGCGAGAGGAACGCGGACCAGGCGTCGGAGGAGACGGAGAGGGAGGGGAGGGAGGTGTCCTTGGAGTCGCGGACGTGAACGGAGTCGGGGGCGGAAACGATGGCGACCTCGACGCAGTCGCCGCCCTGGTCGCCGCTGTAGGAGGACTTGGCCCAGGCGATCGCGACCTCGATGCAGTTGCCGCCCTGGTCGCCGCTGTAGCTGCTCTTGAACCAGTTGAGGTCGGTGCTCATAGCTCTCGTGCCACCTGTTCGATGAGTCGTGCGGAGTCCTCCGGAGTGTGGGCCTGTGCCCGTAGCTCGCTGTAGCGGGCGAAGCAGTCCCCTACGTCCGGCTGTTCGCTGAGAAAGTACCTGCCGCCCTGCCCCTCCACATAGACGAGTTGACTCTTGCGGCCCTCGGTCTCCAGGAGGATGAAGGGCCCGTTGAGACCGGCGTGCGTCCACCGGTCCTCGCGCATCACCTGGATGGTGACGTTACGAAGATCGGCGCGCTCCCGCAGGTGGAGCAGGTTCTTCCGGAGCACGTCCGGACCGCCGATCGGTTTGGTGAGTGCCGTCTTCTCCAGGACGAATGTCACGAGGGCGGTGGGCTTGCGGAAGAACAGCTCCTGGCGCTTGATCCGGGCGGCGACACCGGCCTCTATGTCCTCGTCCTCCAGAGCCGGGACCGCACTGCGGAAGACGGCCTGCGCGTATTCCGGGGTCTGGAGCGGCCCGGGAATCAGGTGGGTCTCGTACATGTGGATGCCCGCCGCCTTGGCCTCCTCTTCTAGGTAGTCCTCGAACCAGGCGGCGATTCCGCTCGCCGTCATCTCCTCCGCGACCTCCAGAAGTGCACCTTGTGCACTCAGGAACTCGTCCGCGATCTCGACGAAGTTTCCCCTCGGCCGCCGCTGCCCCCGCTCGATCATGGCCACCTGGGACTTGGAATATCCGGTCTTTCCGCCCAGCGCCTCCTGCGAGGCCCCCGCCCGTTCCCGGTGGAAGCGCAGGAGCCTTCCGAAGGCTTTGGCGGCCCCCACGCCTCCGTTGTTCTCTTTGTTCACACACGACCTCCCAAGTGCACAGCCCGGCACAAACGCCCTGTGGCGCTGGTCACAGCACAGCACGCCCACCAAGCTGACCGCATGAATCTGCGCAAGTCGCTTGACACCGTGCCCTCTTGGGTGCCCGCCACCGGTCACGCCCTCCGTCACGCGGGCGTGCACTTCGACGCCGTACGCATCGAGGGCTTCCTCGGTGAGGACGTGGCGTACCGGCTGATGGCGTTCACGGACTTCCAGGCGGGCCCGATCGTCCGGGAGGCCACCGGCATGAGGAACCTGTACTTCCTCGTGCCGCCCGGGACCGTCGCCGGTTACGAGTGGCCGGCTCCGACGCGAGCGCTCAGTGGCGGTGGCAGGAGCGAGTCGTACGTGGGGATCCCGGCGCTGCACGGGACGACGTGGCCGCTCGACTGGAGGTCACGGCCGACAATCGAAGATCCGTTCGTGGAGCCGGAGTTGTTGCATCACACGGTGAAGTGTGCGCTACGGTGATCGCATCATCACGCTCCGTAAATGGGGCGGCCCCCGGGGGTGGGCAAACACCATCCGGGGACCTTCATCCCTAGTGGTCTAGTGAGGTCCACCAGAAATGCTTCGCCATGCTATCGACCCCGTTCGGTGTTTCAGCAAGGTCTCGAACAGTGTCGTGCGTCATCCGCGTCTGAACAGCGACGCGAAGCTCCTCCTCATGTACGTCCAGGGTCTCCCCGAGACCGCGAGCGAGAAGCCGCTCGGGGAGCACGCCACCGACCTGGGCATGCGGCCCCGGGCGTACCACCGGGCGAAGGAGTGCCTGACGGAGTGCGGGTACCTCCACGAGTGGAAGTTCCACACGCGGCGCGGGCATTGGAGCACCGAGCAGCTGCTCTCGAACGTCACCCTCACGCGTGAAGAGGCGAACGCGATCCGGGACGGGATTCCGGCCGAGTCTCCGGACGACGCGGGACCGACTGTCGGTTTTCCGAGGCCCCGGCACGCCGGACCTCAACCTCCGGTGGACAAAGACGGAGAGAAGAAGACCTCTCCCCACCCACCCACCAAAGCGCAGGCGCCGGAACCGGAAGCGGCCCCCGAGCCGGACCCCGCCCCGGAAACCGAACCCGCCCCCGGCGATCTCGCTCCCGAAGCCGTCGAGGCCGAGCGCGTCCTGCTCTCGCTCCGGCACCACAACCGGGACCTGCTGCTCGGTGTCCGGGAGGCGCGGGGGCTGGCCGAGGCGGCGGCGGAGTGGCTGCGGCGGGGCGTGTCCGTCGCGGACCTGCGCCATGCGCTGACGGCCCATCTGCCCCGTGACGGCGTCCGTTCGGCGGTGGGGTTCCTCCGGCACCGGCTGACCGAGAAGCTCCCGGCCGAGCCCCTTCCCGCAGCCCCGGCCGCCCCGGCCACGGCGGACGCGTGGAAACCGGTCACGGCCCGGGTCGCCGCGCTTGTGACCTGCGAGGGGCCGGGGAGCACCCACGTCTTCCGGCCCGCTACCGACGAGACGCTCTGCGGCCCCTGCCGCCAGGAGGCAGCCCGACAGGCCCACTTGCACCTCCAGCAGCCCGCCGCCGAGCCCCGGCCGACCTGGCGTGACCTCGTCGCGCGGGTAAGCCAGGAAGGCGGATGTCAGGCCGCGTCGGGCTGATCGGCGGCGACGACGATCCGGGCCGGTCGCAGGCCGAAACAAGTCGGCCGAAAAGAGGCCGCCCCGGATGTCGAGCGGCGTCGGACGGCTCCGACCACAGGGCGAGAGCGGGCCGCAGGGGCGGTGCGCGTCACCGGGAAGGCAGGACCCCATGGGCCGGATCATCCACTTCGTGCACCAGTCCCTCGACGGCTTCATCGCCGGGCCGAAGGGCGAGTTCGACTGGCCGGCCATGGGTCCCGAGCTTTCCGCGCACACCGGGGAACTGATCGAGGGCGACACCGTCTTCCTCTACGGCCGCAAGGTCTGGGACCTGATGTCCGGCTTCTGGCCGAACGCCGAGCGGTACTCGCAGGACCCGCACGACCTGGCCTTCGCGCCGGTGTGGCGGGAGGCCCCGAAGGTCGTGGTCTCCCGGACGCTGGCCGGTCAGGACCTCGGCTGGAACACCACCGTCGTGTCCGAGAACGTCGCCGAGGAGCTGAGGGCCCTCGCGGAGGCCGGGAAGAACCTGGTGCTGTTCGGCGGCGCCGAGCTGGCCGCCCACCTCGGTGCGCACGGTGCCGTCGACGAGTACCAGGTCGTCGTCCACCCGGTGCTCCTCGGCGGCGGCACCCCCGCCTTCCACCCGGCGGAGCGGCGTACGGAGCTGGAGACGGTGGAGACCCGGACCTTCGACGGCCGCTCCGTACTCCTCCGCCACCGGGTCGTACGTGAGGACCGGACGAGTTGATCCGATCGATCCGGATCGGCGTGCGCATGGCCTCCAGGCCGTCGTTGCTCAACGGTGCCGAGCCTTGACACCCTTGCCGGGTCTTGGCGGGGGCACGTGGAGGAGGCAGGCGTGAGCGACCATCCGGGGTACTGGGATCCGCTCCCAGCTGTGCGTACGTCGGCCGGAACGTCATTGCGCTGGAACGGGAGGATCGTCGTCCTTGATCCTGCGGAGACCTACATGAAGGGCCGCTGGGACGAGCGGAACTGGCGCCCGCCACCCCGACGTACTCGCAGCCCAACGCAAGGAACGCGCCCGTATCCGCAGCGAAAAGGGCATCCGCTGGGGCGGACGCCCCTTCAACACCGCAGTCTGACTAACCGCGAACCGCAGCTCCCGAACGCCGAAGGGGCAAGTTCAGGAGAAGGACAGCGACAGAAGGATGACTCAGGAGGCGGACGGCTTGATCTCCCCCGCAAAGACGATGACCTGGTCGATGAGGCTCCGTCGCAGATGGACGACGTCCGTTCCCGCCAGGCGGGGGCCTCCATCCGGCGTGGTGAACACCCACTGGTACCGGGCCCATTCGTCAGGCATGTCCACCGCTGAGCAGCGCACCATCGTGCCGGTCCCCGCCGGGTGGCGCCGGATGTCCAGCACGAACCGCTCGACCGCCGCGATTCCTTCGCTGCGGCCCAACGGTCCCCAGAAGACCACGTCTGAGGTCAGGGCCTGGGAGAGCAGGGCAGTCACATAGCTGTCGTCCGAGGCGTTGAACGCGGAGATGAACGTGTCGATCGCGGAGCGTGCGGTCTCTTCCTGCATGCCCCAGTAATACCAGCCGTTTCGCGTGCGCTCGTCCCACGAGCCGCCTTCCGATCACGGTGAACCATCCCGGTCACAGCACTAGACCCGTTCCAGTGAGCGGTGGGGAAGGGGCGGCGTCTCGACCCGGACGGAGTCGCCGGGGCGGACGATCCCTCCACGGCGCACCACGGCCATGACACCGGACTTGAACGTGAACTCGCCGGACACGGAGTCCATGGCGAAGACCTCGCCGAGCAGCCCCTTGCGGAAGTCGTTGATCTTCGAGCACGGGTTGCGCAGTCCCGTCACCTCGAGCACCGCCTGCTCCCCGAGATGGAGCAGAGCACCGGTGGGCAGGCCCAACAGGTCCACCTCGCGCGTGGTGATGTTCTCGCCGAGCTGCCCCGCGGAGACCTCGAAGCCTTTGAGGGCGAGCTCGTCGAAGAGCTCCTCGTGCATCAGGTGGACCTGGCGCAGGTTGGGCAGGTCCGGCTCGTAGGTCATGCGGAACTGGTGGCGGATCGTCTCACCCGCGTGAACGTCTCCTTCCACTCCGAGCCCCGTGAGCAGCGTGATGGAATCGCGATTGGGCTTGCTGAACGAATACGTCTCGTTACGGCTCACAGCGGCGACCTGACCGGCCATCACGCTCTCCCACCTGTTGTCGTTCTGCGGCCGGTCGATCTTAAGTCGTCGTTTTCTTCGACGGACGGCGTCACCGTGGAGGCCGAACTGGTCGGAAAGAAAGGGCCTTTGTGCTACTTCAACGACGCCGACGGTGTCCTGTGGCAGTACTCCGGCGGATCCGGCGCGTTCACCCTTCCCGTCACCTACGACTCCCGCTGTCCCGGGCGGGCCTCCCACGAGACCCGGCTCGGCAAGGTGATCGGCAGGGCGGCGCCGTACCTGATCAGCGGCGGCCTCCTGCTCTGGCTCGGCGCGTGGCCGGCCTTCGGCCAGTTCTGGTGAGCCGGGTGAGCCGGGTGAGGCAGGGGGCCGGGGCGGCCGCGAGGACTACGGCTGGGTGCGGAAGTCCGTCACCGGGGGGATCTTGTACCGGGACGGGTCCGGGACCTTGTTGTTGCCCCGGAGGGCGGCGAGCGGCGCGTCGATGATCGCGGCCGCGGCGACCAGGCCGAGGAGCGCGCTGACGCCTCCCGACACGGCGTCCAGCAGGACCGGTGTCAGCGCGGCCAGGGCGACGGCGAGGCGGATCAGCATCCGGCCGTGCACGGCCGGGCGGAAGTACGGGCGGGGGCGTACCGGACGGGCCCGTACGCCGGGGGTGGTGGCGCGCAGGTTCGTGGGGTCGGTCAGGTAGCGGTCGGTGTAGTCGAGGGCCGCGTAGCCCCACATCATCTCGCCGTCGTCGGCGATCGCGACCACCGGATAGGCCGGGTGGCCCCGCCGCCTCGCCACCGCGAGGACGGGCTCCCAGCGCTCCGGCCAGTAGATCCAGACGTGACGGCCCTTGGTGCGCGGGCCGAAGAAGGCGAGCTGCTTACGGGCGTGGTCGGGGCCGAAGAGGGTGCTGAGCAGGCCGTGGATGCCGTACCAGTCGCCCTTCGCGTCCCGGACCGTGAGGTGCTGGGCGTGATCGAGGGGCGGATCGATGAGCTTCGTGCTGTCCTCGGGCACGAACCTCTTCCATTCGGCGCCCGCGGACTCGAAGCGGACGGCCACCACGCGGCCCGCCCGGGCGTCCGCGGCGAGGAGCCGCTGCGGCTCGGGGAGCCTGCGGACGAGGAGGTTCTTGACCGTCAGGACGAGGACCACCAGGGACCAGGGGATCAGCGCCAGGGAGACCAGGACGAGGATCGCGAGGTCGACCTCCTGGTGGAAGGCGTAACGGACCACGGCCCAGGGCGCGACGGCGACGAGCGTCATGCCGGCCGTCAGGTACCAGTCGACGGGGTTGCGCGGCAGTACGGACGGCAGGTCCCGCATCGGCTCCGGGGCGGGCTCCGGCGGGCCGAGGGGCGGTTCGTTCCGGGTGAGCAGGGACCACGCGCCGATGCAGGCGGCTCCCGTGAGGAGCGCGGCGAGGACGTCCCAACGGGCCCCGTCGGAGCGGTCGTGGGCGAAGAAGAGGACGACGGCGACGGCGGCGCAGACGAGCGAGGCGGCGCGCAGTGTTTCGGTGACGGTGTGTCTCACGGGGGTCCTGAGGTCGGGCCGGGCAGGGGGAGGACGGGGGGCGGCGATCCGAAGATCGGCTCAACGTACAGAGCTCCGACGGATGTCCGGAAGCCCCGGCGGACGGCCGGAACTCCCGGCGGGTGTCCGGAAATCCCGGCGGGGCTCTCCACCTCCCCGGCCGCTCTCCCGGCCCCCGGCCGCACTCAGGTCCCTTCGGGCACCCCGTGGTCCCGCAGGTACCAGACCTGGACCTCGCCGGTCTCGGCCGGGGCGAGGGCCTCGGCGGGGCGCCGGCCGTCCTCGGTGAAGCCGAGGCGGGCGGGGACGGCGGCGCTGGTGACGTTGGCCGGGTCGTGGACGATCTCGACGCGCTCGACACCGGGCAGCCGGAAGGCCTGCTCGGCCAGCGCGCGGGCGGCCCGGGTGGCGACGCCGCGTCCGGTGGCGGCGGGATGCAGCCAGTAGCCGATCTCGCGGGTGTCGGCGGGGGTGTCCTCGTACCGGGCCAGCCCGCAGGAGCCGACGATGGCGCCGTCGAGGACGATCGCGTAGCTGTACTCGTCCCCGCTCGCCCAGCGTTCCGCGCGGCCGGCCAGGAAGCCCTCGGCGCGGTCCGGGCCGTGCTCGGCGACCCACGGCATCCAGGGGCGCAGGTGGTCGAGCGACTCCTCGATGACCCGGAAGAACTCCGGCAGGTCCGCCTCGGCGTCGTACGCGCGCAGCGTGAGGCCGCCGTCGAGGGTGATCACGGGCTGCGGCTGCGGCTGCGGCGGGGGAGGGGGAGGGAGGCTCATGCGGGGAGGATCGTACGGAGCGCCCGTGCGGGGCAAGGGATTTCGGCGGGCGACGGACGGCGGGCGGCGGGTCCCGGCGCGCGGGCCCGTATTTCGACGACGGCGCCGACCACCCGCCCCAGCCGTGAGACGCGGGTCACATCCGCTCGTGTCACATCCCGGCGTCCCCGTTCCGTCGTGTGGGTGCAGGCAACGACAACCCACGGAGGAACCCGCCATGAGCGCTCGCCTGAACATGTTCGAGAGCCCGATCGCCGGCAAGGTCTGGAAGCACATCATCGCGGCCGGCAAGGCACTTGAGGGCTCGTCGCTGCCCGCCGCGACGCAGGAGCTCGTGAAGATCCGCGCCAGCCAGATCAACGGCTGCGGCTTCTGCCTCGACATGCACACCAAGGACGCCGCCGCCGCAGGCGAGAGCCAGCAGCGCCTCCACATGGTCGCGGCCTGGCGCGAGGCCACGGTCTTCACCGACGCCGAGCGCGCGGCCCTCGAACTGACGGAGCAGGGCACCCGCATCGCCGACGGCGGCCGGGTCACGGACGAGGCGTGGGCGAACGCCACCAAGCACTACGACGACGAGCAGCTCGCCGCCCTGGTCGCCGCGATCGCCCTCATCAACGCCTTCAACCGGGGCAACGTCATGATCCAGATGCCCGGCGGCGACTACCAGCCCGGCCAGTTCGGCTGACGGGCCCGGACGGGGACGTACGGCGGGGGGGGGGGCGGCCCCGCCCGGCGCGGCGCCCGCGGA
>NZ_JBHXRW010000034.1:0-86528 GCF_042716635.1 Streptomyces sp. NPDC058664
CGCTTCCTGGAGACCGTCAAGGGGTACGCGAAGGAGTACGCGCTCGACTACCCGGCCAGCCGCACCGGCATCGGCCTGGGCACCCTGGGCCCGGAGGCGGTCACGGTCGGCGCGGCCCTGCTTCCCCTCGTCGACTTCTTCGCCCAAGGAGGCCGCCGCCCCGAACGACAGCCCAGCACCCCGGCCCCCGCCTGGCAGTCGGCCCTCCAGGACAGGGTGACCACCTGAGACGACCGCCCTTCACGGGCCGCGTACGCGTCGGCCCGGCGACGCGCGGGCGCCCCCGGGCCGCCGCGGCCGTATCACGCGGAGAGCGGCCGCGGCGGGAGCGGCACGCCTCGCGACGACGGCGGCAAAGCGCGGGAGGAGCGTCGCCGTCGAATCGGGTCGTGCCCACGCCTGCCGGACAGACGGGACGACACGCACGGGCTGTCGACCGAGAAGGGGCGACGGGACAGGGCCCCTCGATGAGAACTGCCGGCTGTCGCGCGCGTGTTCCGGGACCGGCTCACGCTGCTCCACCAGATCGCCGAGAGCGGTCCGGCGCCCCAGAACACCTGGCGCCGCGCGGCCGCGCAGCCGACCCCCGGCGCACCGCCGGGTGTGCCCGGTGAACGCGTCCTCGGCGACGCCTTCGGCTGGTTCGACGGGAGCAGGCCCGGCCGGTCGTGGCCGTCGACCGCGTCGGCACGATCGGCCGGGACCCCCTCGTGCGCGACCTGGTCCCGGCGTACAGCGCCGTTCCTCGACGGCGCCGGCTCCGACGGCGTCCGGTACACGGGTGGCACCTACGACCTCGGCAATGTCGGCGGACGTCTCGTCCTCGGCGACCGGTGGGAAACCCGTACGGGCGCAGCTGGGAAACCCGTACGGGCGCAGCGCGCCCGGACCGTGAGGCCACCGCCCCGTCGGTGGTGGCTTCCGCCGCGCCTTGCGCGCCGGGGGCGGGCGTCCGCACCGCGTTCTCCTCCGCCGGGCACACCGAGCCCGCGTCACCGTGGGCTGGATCAAGCCGTCCTTTCGTCACCTGATCGGCTCAGCAGGACCTAGAGTGTGCGCGTGACCGAGCAGAATCCCGAACTTGTCGCCGGCCGCTACCAGCTGGTCGAGCGTATCGGCCAAGGCGGCATGGGCCGGGTCTGGCGTGGCCTCGACCAGCAGCTCTTCGGACGCGAGGTCGCCATCAAGGAGATCCTCTTCCCGCCGGGAATGGACGACGGCGACCGTGCCGCGCTGCTCAGGCGGTTCACCGGCGAGGCCCGTGCGGCGGTCGCTCTCAGCCACCCCGGGGTCATCACCGTTCACGACGTCGTGGAGCACCACGGTGCCCCCGTCATCGTCATGGAGTTGATCCGGGGGCAGTCCCTGGCCGCCGCCCTCCGTGACCAGGGCCGGCTGCCGGTGCGGCGGGTGGCCGAGATCGGCGCCGTCATGCTCGACGCGCTGGCCGAGGCGCACGGCGCGCGGATCATCCACCGTGACATCAAGCCGGACAACGTGCTCCTGGCCAAGGACCGCGTCGTCCTGACCGACTTCGGTATCGCCCACCTCGCGGACGCCACGACCAGGCTGAGCCGCAGCGGGATCGTCATCGGTACGCCGCACTACATGCCGCCGGAGCAGCTGGAGGGCAGGCGCCCGACTCCCGCCAACGACCTGTGGGCGCTCGGCGCCACCCTTTACCATGCCGTCGAGGGGCACCCGCCGTTCGACGCGGACGGGCTCCACGCCCTCGCCGTCGCCGTGTTCACCCGCCCGCACCGGCCGCCGGTGCACGCGGGCCCGCTGACACCCGTGCTGGACGCGCTCCTGACCAAGGACCCGGTGCGGCGCGCGGGCGTCGCGGAAGCGGCCGAGATGCTGGCGTCGGTGCTGCGGTCCTCCCCGTCCCGGGCCGGCGCGTCCGCCGAGCACGAGCCGGGACAGGGACCCGAACCCGAACCCGCATCTACGCCTGCGCCTACGCCCGATCCGAGGGTTGCTCCCGTCCCCGCACCGGAGAACGCTTCCGTCCCGACCGCGCCGAAGCAGGCGCCCCCGGCGACGCCGTCACCGCCGACCCCCACGGTCCTGGACTCCGGTGCCGCCTCCGGCAGTCCCCGGCGCCCCCTTCCGGACCGGCCGACCGCCCCGCCCGTGCCCCCGGCCCAGGACCAGGTCGCACTCGGCACGGCGGCCGAGCCGGAGCACGGCGAGCGGGCGTCCGTCCGGCGGCCGGGCCTCACCCGGCGCTCCGCGGTCCTGGGCACGGCGCTGGCCGTGCTCGCCACGGGATCCGTCCTGAACTGGGCTCTCAACCGCGACGACGACGCGCCCCGCGGCGGTGCGTCAGGCAGCGGCTCGGGGGCCTCCTCGGTCACGGTGGTGATCGGGGTGGACGCGCCGCTCAGCGGCGGACTGTCCTCGATGGGCGTCGGGATGAGGAACTCCGCCGATCTGGCGGTCAGGACCGCCAACGAGTCCCGCCACGTCCCCGGCGTGAAGTTCGAGATCGAAGCCCTGGACGACGGGGCCGACCCGGTCAAGGGCGCGCCCAACGCCGCCCGGTTCGTCTCCGACGAGAAGGTGCTGGGTGTCGTCGGGCCCCTCAACTCCGCGGTCGCCCGGACCCTGGTGCCACCGCTCGCCCAGGCGGGCCTGGTCAATGTGTCACCGGGCAACACCGACCCCGTACTGACGCTGGGCCCCGACTGGACGGCGGGCACCGAGTCCCGTCCGTACTCCACCTACTTCCGCACCGTCGCCACGGACGTCGACCAGGGGCCGTTCGCCGCCCGGTACCTGCACGGTGAGGCGAAGAAGACCAAGCTGTACGTGGTCGACGACGCGAGCGCCCACGGCACCGCCCTCGCCTCCGGTCTCACGGCAGAGTTCACGAGGCTCGGAGGGACCGTCGTCGGCACCGAGCAGGTCGATCCGGCGGAACGCGCCTTCGCCGGCCTCGCCGCGAGGGTACGGTCCTCGGGCGCCGACGCCGTCTACTTCGGCGGCTACTACGACACGGCGGCGCCGCTCTCCCAGCAGCTCGAACAGGCGGGGGTCGACGTCCCCCTGATGGGCGGCGACGGCATCTTCGACCAGCAGTACCTCACGGCGAACCCGGAGGCGGAGGGTGACCTCGCGACGCACATCGGCGTGGCCGCCGAGGAGTCGGCGGCCGGGCGGGACTTCCTCGACCGGTACCGGAAGGCGGGGTACCCGGGGGAGGCCGGCTGGTACGGCCCCTACGCGTACGACGCGACCTGGACGCTCATCGAGGCGGTGAAGGCCGTCGTGTCGGCCAACGGCGGCACCCTCCCCGACGACGCCCGGGCGAAACTGCCGCAGGCCGTCGCGCGGCTGTCCTTCGACGGTGTGACGGGCCGCGTCGGCTTCGACGGGAACGGCGACACGGTCGACCGCCGGCTGACGGTGTACGCGGTGGACGACGGCAGCTGGACAGCCGTGAAGAGCGGCCCCGTCAACCGCTGACGCATTCCGGCGGAGCAGCACCTCGGACCGTCGCGCGACGGTCCGAGGTGCTCCGGTTCGGGTGGTCCCGAGGCCGTTCCCCTCGTCGCTCCGGGATCAGGGCCGGGTGGCCGCCTCGCTGTCGGGGTGGAGGGCGAAGACCTGGTCGAGGCCGACGATGCTCAGGACGCGAAGGGTGTGGCCGGGGACCGCGGCGAGTGCGATGTCGGCCTGCGCGGCTCGGGCGTGGTTGCGGGCGGCGATCAGAGCGGTGAGACCGCTGGAGTCGCAGAACTCCATCCCTGCCAGGTCCAGGACGAGGCGCTGGCCCGGCCGGAGGGTGAGCGTGGCCAGCAGCTGACCGAGCCGGGAGGCATGGGCGTAGTCCATGTCGCCATGGACCTCCAGCACCGGACCGGTCGCGGCGTCTCGGACAGTGATCTTCAGCGGGCTCATTCGATGTTCTTCGTCGTAGGGCTCAGGAGGCGCCGATGGCGAGGAGGGCGGTGTCGTCGTCCAGACCGTCACCGAAATCGTCCAGCAGACCGGTCAGGGCCTGGATGACGGCGTGCGGCGATTTGCCCGCGTGACCAGCGGCGAAGGCACGCAGGGCCTCGTCCCCGTACAGGGTATTCCGGTCGGCACCGGTACGGGCTTCGGTGATGCCGTCGGTGTAGAGCAGAAGGGTGTCGCCGGGCGCGAGGGTGGTGGCCGCGGTGGTGAAGGGCGCTTCGGGCAGGATACCGACGAGCAGACCGCCGGGTGTGGGCAGGAAGTCCACCGTGCCGTCGGCACGCAGGACGAGGGCCGGGGGGTGGCCCCCCGACGCGATGTGGAGGGCGACCTCCCCGGTTTCGGGATCGGGGTCGATGACGCCGAAGACGGCGGTGCAGTAGCGCGGATCGCCGCCGGTGTACCGCTCGTGGATCACCTGGTTGAGGGTGGACAGCGCGGAGACGGGGTCGGGATCGTGCAGAGCGGCGGCGCGCAGGGTGTAGCGGGTCAGCGAAGTGACCGCCGCCGCCTGGGGGCCTTTGCCGCACACATCGCCGAGGAAGAAGGCGAAGCGCTTGTCGCCGACGGGGAAGAGGTCGTAGAAGTCGCCGCCCAGCCGGTCTGGCGAGGCCGTGCGGTAGTGGGTGGCCGTCTCCACCCCGGGCACCGTCGGCAGGGAGTCGGGGAGAAGGGACTTCTGCAGCACGACCAGGGCGTCCTGCAGCCGGGCGCGGTCGGCCTCCGCCTGGATACGTGCCTCCTCGGCGGCTCTGCGGGCCCGCAGCAGTTCCTCCTCGTAGGCGCGGCGGTCCCGTGCGTCGAAGACGGTGGTACGGATCAGCAGCGGCTCACCGGAGTCGCTGTGCTTGACGACGGAGGAGATCAGGACCGGCATGCGCTCGCCGTCGGCCTGCCTGATCTCCAGGGCGATACCGCCGATCTCGCCCTGCATCCGCAGCAGCGGCGCGAAGTGCGTCTCGTGGTACAGCTTGCCGCCCACGCTCAGAAGGTCGGTGAACCGCATCCGGCCCACCACCGCGTCCCTCTCCAGACCGAGCCAGCCCAGCAGCGTGGCGTTCATCTTCGCGATGGTGCCGTCCATCAACGTGGACAGGTACCCGCACGGCGCGTTCTCGTAGAGCTCCTCGGCGCTGTCCTCCAGGAGAGCGGCGAACGCCGCGTCCGACGTCTCCTCGTCGTTCGCATCGTCCGCGTCGTGCGAATCGGACTGATGCCCGGTACGGCACATCACCGCAGCCCTGCCAGGAAACCGGTGACGGCCTCGTTGGTGGCCTCGGGCGCGGACAGGTGCGGGCAGTGGCCGGTGGCGTCCAGGGTGATCAGCGTCGAGCCGGGGATCGCCCGGTGGACGAAGGCGCCGACCTGCCTCGGGGCGATGGCGTCCTGCGTGCAGTCCAGTACGAGCGTCGGCACCGTCACCCCCTTCAGATCGTCCCGTGAATCGGACAGGAACGTGGTGCGGGCGAACACACGCGCCATGGCCGGATCGGTGGCGCAGAAGCTGTTCCTCAGCTCGTCGCCGAGTTCGGGCCGCTCCGCGTTGCCCATGATCACCGGTGCCATCGCCGCCGACCAGCCGAGGTAGTTCGATTCCAGCGCCGCGAGCAGCTCATCGATGTCCTGTGCGCTGAACCCGCCCAGATAGCCGTCGTCGTCGATGTACCGCGGCGAGGGCGCGATCATCACCAGCGCGCCGATGCGCTCCGGCGCCCGGACGGCGGCCAGCACGCCGATCATCGCGCTGACCGAGTGGCCCACGAACACCGCGTCGCGCAGGTCGAGCGCCTCGCACACCTCCACCGCGTCCTCGGCATAGCCGTGCAAGGAGGCATAGCGCTCTTCGGAGAAGGCGGCCGGATCGGCGCGGCCCGAACCCACGTAGTCGAACAGCACCACCCGGTAGTCCCTGGTGAGAGCCGGTACCGTCAGCCGCCACATGTTCTGATCACAGCCGAACCCATGAGCCAGTACCACGGTGCGCCCCTGCGGGTTGCCCGTGACGGTCACGTTGTTCCTGCGACAGATGTTCATGCCCCCTACCCTCTCAGATTCCGCGCACTGCTCTGTCGCCGCTCTCGACAGCTGCCAGTCACGGGACCGGCACCGTGACGGCGACCTGCCGGAGGTCCTTCCCGCGGATCCGGCGGCGGGATGTCCACCGGAAAAGTCCGTCGTGCAGGTGGGGTTTGGGGTCGGCGATCGGGAGCAGGAGGGGGTCACGACCAATCCGGTACATCACGAGGAGGTCCCGATGTCGGGCACGGAGAAGAGCAAGGCCCAGGCCGAGCAGGCCAAGGGCAAGGTCAAGGAGACCGTCGGCCGCGCTGTGGGCAACGAGCGCATGGCTGCCGAGGGCCGCACCGACCAGGCCAAGGGCAACGCCCGCCATGCCAAGGAAGACGCCAAGGACGCCTTCCGTCACTAGAAGCCCGCAGTCGTCAGCCGACAGTTGACGACTGTGCCGCTGGGCCCCGACCTCCCCCCTTGGGTCGGGGCCCAGTCGCGTGCAGCGGTCCGTCCCGCCCCGCGGCCGCCGACGAGATCCGGAGCGTCGGATCGCGGATCGCAGGTCGTGAGTCGCCCGTGCGGGGGTGTCCTGCAGAGGGGCAGGTGTTCAGGAGGCGGGGTGCCAGCCCCGGGGCACCAGCGCGGCGCGGCGGGCCGCCTCGTCCTCCTGCGGAGTTCCCCGACGCCTGCCGGGTTTGGACCGCACGACGTAGCGGAAGGGTGTCCCGCCCGGCTCGGCGAGCATCCCGCCGAAGCGGGTGTCACCGGCGAACCACATCAGGTCCGGCGGGTGTTGACCGGGCCTCGGGGCCGGGCCGTCCCAACCGTCCGAGGGCGGCGGGAAGGAGCAGTGACTCTGCCCGTCGGGCTGCAGCAGCACGACACGGCCGTCCCGCCCCCAGCGCCGGCCCCCGGCGCGTTCTCCCTCCGTGGCCACGACGCGTACGTCCTGGGTGCGGACGGGCCAGACCTGCCAGCCGTAACTGCTCATGACCAGCCGCTCCTTGCGCCGGGCCCGCCTCCACAGGAGCGTCAGTCCCGCCGTCACGACAAAGACGGGGGCCAGGCACACGGCCGTCACCCGGACCGTCGTCGAAGCGGGGCCGACGGCCATGGCGACCGCCCCGAGCAGCGCGGCCTCGGCGGCCAGAGTGAGCAGGCCCCACCACTGGCCCCGCTCGCGGCGCCGCAGGACGTCGTCCACCCCGGGAGTGTCCAGCGCGGCGCCCGGCAGCACCTTGTAGCCGTATTCATGGGCGATCATCACGCGCTCCGGTCTGGAGGGGCCGCGAAGAAGCGGCGCCCGGACGGGGTCCGTCGGCAGTCGGCCTCTCAGAGGCCCCCACCCTGGTGAGCCGGAGCATACTGCCGACGCGCGGCCGTTTCACCGGGGCGGGCCACAGCGATACGGAGCAGCGCCGGCCCTCTGGTCACCGGCCCGCCGACACAGCCGTGCGCCAGGACTTTTCGCACCGGTCTCCGGACGTACCGCGGTCTTCTCCGCGCAGGCCTGGACCCCCCCGCTCGTGCCGACCGGGTGCACTCCAGGTCCGCGAGGACGTCTTCACAGCGGCTCACGGCTCAGGAGACGGCACGGGGTCCGAGGGCGCGCCGGCCCCCGCGAGTCCGGTGTGGCCGCCGCCGTGCCACGCCGACCTCACGTCCTGACGAAAAGTCCCCGCGGGCCTGGAATGGAAAGTGGGATCAGGGGCAGGAGGACGGTGAGCGCATGGGACCGCTCCAGATGCCCACAGGCCCGCCGTCTCCCCCTTCCGGCGGGCCTGTGGGCAAGCTGAACGGCCCGCACCGGGCAGGGGTGCGGGCCGTTCGCCATGAGGAGGACCCGATGACGGGAAGCGGGAGATGCCGCCCGCCCCACCGGGCGGTTCAGGAACCGTCGTTCGGCCCGCGCGGCAGTCAGGGCCACGGGGCCGGGCGGCGTGGCCGCGTGTGCCTTCAGCGGGTCAGGCATGACTGTGCGAACTCCGGTTGCCGGTGAAGAGGCGGTAGAGGGCGAGCAGGACGACGGAGCCGGTGATGATCCACGCGTTGATGCCCATGGACCGTTGTTGCTCCACGACGACGAACCGCACGTCTGCAAGGCCTTTCATGCCTGAGAACACCCTTGAGCTGGTGGTTACCTGACCGTATCGACCAGTGACTGAAAATGTATTCAGGAACTTGCGCAAGGCCGCTGAGAGCCTCAAGATGCCGGGCATGACAAGCCTTACGAGCTGCATACCGCGTCCTGTCGTCCTCGCCGCCACGACCGCTGCGGGTCTCCTGCTGGCGCTGACCACCGTCCCCTCCGCTGCTGCCGTCACCACTTCCGCACCTCCGGAGTGCGTCCAGCACCACTCGAGTTGGCGCTACACCCACGTCGTCAACGGATGCGACGCCGCGATCGCCGTCACGGTCGAGTACGCCGACGGTCAGACCGCCCCGTGCCGCGTCATCGAGCCCGGCACGTCGGCGACCTTCGCCGGTTACGGACCGGGGCTCAACTACGTCACAGGGCTGCAGACGTGCGAGCCCGACTCCGTCACATCCGGCGGCGCCTGAGTTCCGAGGCTTCCGGGAACCGGCGCGGCGCGGGGTGGCGGTCTTGCGCCGGCCCTGCGCCGCACCGGAACGACCGGACCGGCTCGGGCCGGGTCCAGCAGGTCAACAGGCTGATCCGGGCGCCGGACGTGGTCGGGTGCGTGCTGTTCCTGGTCTCGGGCATCTCGCGTTCGTCGAGGCCGGACACAGGCCCCGGCCCTGTGTCCGCTCGCGCGGCCTCGGCCGGTGGGTCGTCGAGGTGAACCGGTTCGGGTCGCTGCTCTTCACGGTCGCCGCATCGGCCGCTTTCGTTCGGCCCGCCACCCGGAGTCCGGTCAACGCCGACATCGCAGACCGGGGCACGTTGTGCGGTGCGCGCCGTGCGGCGGGGGAGAGGCGGGTCCCGGATCGTCCGTCCTGGCCGGTGACGCGGCGGTTCGACGGTGACGCGCCGACCTGACGCGCCGATCTGGCAGGTCCGGGGCGCCTGCTGCCAGGCCGGTGCGGCCTTTCATCCCTTTAGCGGCTTAATGTCGTATATATGAGTGAGGACAGCATCGCGTCTGGTGGTGAGGCGTCTCTGGACCAGGTGCTCAACGGCACGGTTCAGCGTACGGGGGCGTTGGCGGCGGGCGTGTACCTGCTGTCCCCGGACGAGCCGGTGCTGTGTCTGACGGCGGTGTGCGGGCTGCCGGTGAGGGCGGTGGCCCCATGGTGGCGGGTGGCGGTGTCGGCTGCCGGCCCGCTGTCCGAAGCGGTACGGGAGGACCACCTCGTATGGGTGGGACGCCAGGAGGACATGGCGCGCCTTTATCCGAACGCGGCGGCCGGGCTGCCCTACCAGTTCGCGCTGGCCTTCGCACCCTTGCACGCGGCCCGCCGCTGGGGGGTTCTGGCGCTGGTGTGGCCCAAGAGTCATCCGCCCTCGCTGACCCGTCGTGAACGCGGGAGCATCCTGTCCAGTGCAAGCCGCGTCACCCAAGTGCTGGAGCAGGCGCCCACTCCCTGGAGCATCCCTGATCAGCCCCGTGCGGTGTCCCTGATCCGGCCCGGCCCGGACCCGGCGCAGATCGGACTCGCCGCCGTCGACCTGCTGCAGCGGCTGCCCGTCGGCGCCCTCGGTTTCGATCTGCAGGGCCGCATCACCTACCTCAACGACGCGGCCGCCCGGCTGCTCGGCCGCAGTGCCGACAGCCTCCTCGGCGCCATGCCGTGGCAGGCCGTGCCCTGGCTCGACACTCCGGTCCACGAGGATCATTACCGCACCGCCGTCTTCAGCCGCGAGCCGGTCGCCTACACCGCACCGCGCCCACCCGACCGCTGGCTCGACATCCGTCTCTACCCTGGCGACAGCGGCATCAGCGCCCTCATCTCCCCCAGCGTCCGCCGGCGGTCGGCGGACGCCCCACCGCCCCACATCACTGCGATCCCGGGCGCGTCACCGGAGCCGGCCGGCACGGGACGGGTCCACCAGTTGATCCACCTGGCGGCAGCCCTGAGCCAGACCGTCACCGTGGCCGACGTCATCAACACCGTGGCCGACCAGATCCTGCCCGCTTTCGGCGCCCAGGGCATGGTCATCTCCGCCGCCGACGCCGGCCGTCTGAGGATCATCGGGCACCGCGGCTACGATCCCCGCAACGTCGCCCGACTGGACGGCCTGCCCCTGGACACCGGCATCACCCCTGTCGGCCACGTCCTGCAGAGCGGCGTCCCGGCCTTCTACGCCAACCCCGCCGAGATGGCCGGTGCCCACCCGCAGGCACCCGCCCTCAGTGGCAAACAAGCCTGGGCGTTCCTTCCCCTGGTGGTATCCGAGCGCCGCGTCGGCTGCTGCATCCTGTCCTATGACCGCCCCCGCTCCTTCAGCGCGGGCGACCGCGCCGTCCTGGTGTCACTGGCCGGGCTCATCGCCCAGGCCATGGACCGCGCGCTCCTGTACGACGCCAAGCACGACCTCGCCCACGGCCTCCAACAAGCCCTCCTGCCGGTGACCCTGCCCCTCGTCCCCCGCCTCGCCGTCGCCGCCCGCTACCTGCCGGCCGCCCACGGCATCGACATCGGTGGCGACTTCTACGACCTCATCCGCCTCAGCGACACCACTGCCGCCGCCGTCATCGGAGACGTACAAGGCCACAACATCAAGGCCGCGGCCCTCATGGGCCAGGTACGCACCGCCGTCCACGCCACAGCCGGCTCCCTGCCCGGCGAAGTCCTGGCCCGCACCAACCGCGTACTGATGGATCTGGAGACCGACCTCTTCGTCTCCTGCCTGTACATCCACATCGACCTCGCCGGACGACGCCTTCACCTGGCCAGCGCAGGACACCTGCCCCCGCTGCTCCGCGGCCCCGCAGCCACACCCCACACCATCGCGCTCGAAGTCGAGCCCGGCCCCTTGCTCGGCATCGGTATGTGCACCGAAGCCGACTATCCCGTCATCACCGTCCCTCTGCCCGCAGGATCCCTCCTCGCTCTCTACACCGACGGCCTCGTGGAAACTCCTGGCACCGACATCACCGACTCCATCACCGACCTCGCCGACCACCTCACCAGGACCGGTGACCAGCCGCTCGACGTCCTGGCCGACAGCCTTCTCCGTCACGCCGGCCTTCGTCGCAGCCGTACGGACGACATCGCCCTGCTCCTCCTGCGCAGCCGGTAGGCGGAGCGGACCGCTCCTTCCCCGGCCAGGGAGTTCTCCCCGGCCGGGTGCCGTACGGGAACCGAATGCGGACAGGGACCGCCGCGCCCTCCTGCCGGGCGGAATCCCTCCCTCGTGCCTTCGCGCCGACGGGTGGGCAGGTGGCTGTTCTCCGCCCGGTTGTTCAGACCCTTGTGCGAGCGATCTCCCACCGAGGGCACGGCCTCGTGACGGGCCGCGCCGCAGGAACGGAGCCTGTCGGTGGAGACCACCCGCGGCCCCGCACGGGAACGTCCAGCACGTCGCCGTCCTGGTCGACGTCCACCGCGGGTACCGCCGCCACTATGGATCTCGACCTGCGCCCCTCGTGCGGCAGCGGCAAGCTCCCCGTGGACCGGGCGAGGCCCTCACCGAACCGGGAGAAAGCGCGGAAGCCCGCACCTGTCCGCGTCAGGTCCTCGATCTCGGTGACGCGGCCGCCGGCACGGTCCTGACCAGCGCGCGGAAGCTCCTGGTCCCGCTCCGGGCCGATCGAGGACCACCCTCTGCCGTAAGGCGGCCGTGCCGTGCCGACAGGCAGGCCGGCCGCCGTCATGCACCGCAGTGATGCGCCGGGGACGCGGCAGGGCGGCCGTTTCGGCGGTACGGCCCTGGCGCTCGCGGATGGTGGCGGGCAGAGCGCTCGCCGTACCGGGACCGAGGCCACGACAGCACCACGGGCCCTCACAGCGGTGCCCGGAGGGAATACGGCTGCCGTCCCCGTCCCCGTCGTTGATGTCGCCGCGACGTTCCCGCGCCCCGAACTCGGAGCGGCCTGCGCCCTCAGCCGGGAAGGCCGTACCCCTGGGAAGATCGTCATCGAAGCCCGAAGCCCGAAGCCCGAAGCCCGAAGCCCGAAGCCCGAAGCCCGAAGCCCGAAGCCGGCCCGACGGCCCGGGCGGACGGCGCTGGTCCTTCACCCCGGGCCCTGGATCTTCCGTCGAGCGGACTTGATTCCCCTGCTGCGGGAAGTCCTGGCGACGAGCATGCTTCGCAGTACCGGCGGAGGGTGATCGATGCGCTTGCGAGCTGGGGCGGGAAGAACACCGGGCTGGAAGTCCGGGGGAGCGGTACACGTTCTGTGACGCGGAGCGCCGGACGTTGCCACGGACCGACGACTCGCAGGGCGATGACGACCCGACCGGCCGTCGTCACCCGCCGGATCGACGGGCACCCGCAGCGCTTCGAGCCGGCCGCCGTCCCCCTCGGGGACGGCACATGCGCTGCCGAACCGCTCGACTGCCCGGAGCACCGCCGGCATCACCGCCGAGGGAGGCGAAGCCGCAGCCGGACCAGGCGGCCATCAGGGCGGCACGCGCGGCGCAGACCAGGCTCGCCCACGAGCGGGAGGCCCTGCGGTCCAGCGACCGCGAGCGGATCGCCGCCGCCCGCCGGAAGTACGCCCGGCCGGCCTGCGAGGTCCGGGAAGACTGGGCGCGACCGATCCCCGGGAGGCGGGGCGCCACCGGTTACCGGAAGCCGAGAAGCGGTGCGTCTTCCGCGAACGGGGATCGCCCTGACCTCCGGCAGGTGCGGCCCCCAGGAGACGCCACGGCGGCTTCGTGGACGTCGCCGGCGGCCCCTGCAAGCCCCGACGGGCCGGACGCGCCCGAAGACCCCCGCTTCCCGAGGCCGCAGACCGCGGGACCTGTCTGATCATCAGCGCGTCAGACCTTCCGCCACTTCGCCTGCCCGAACGAGAAGACGCCGAACAGGACGAGCCCGACCGCCACGGTCACGAGCAGCCACGGACCGGCGGGCGTCTCCGCGAACGAACGGATCGAGTCGTCCAGGCCCTTGGCCTCGGCCGGGTCGAACGCGACTGCCGCCTTGAGCCCGAACCAGCCCACCGCCGCGAACACGAGCCCCCGCCCTGCACCGCCGATCATGCCGGTCACGTCCATGAACCGCCGCGCCTTGCGGGGCATCTGCCCCCACCTCAGGTGCTTGCGGTACTTCCGTATCACCGCGCTGCCCGCCATGCACAGGCCGGTCACCGCGAAGCCGACGGCGGCCGCGCCGACCCACCACTGCCCGCCCGGCAGCCCGAGCAGCCGACCGGTGATGTCCTGGCTCTGCTGGTCGCTCGACCCCGCACCGCTGTCCCGCACGCCCGCCGCGAAGGAGAACACGAGGAAGGAGGAGACTCCGTAGAACACACAGCGGGCCCCGGACATGGCCCGCTTGACCGCACCGTCACCCTTCGGCCCGGCGGCACCGAACACGGCCTCCGTCAGCCGCCAGAGCGCCATGCCCGCGAGACCCAGCCCCAGCGCCCACAGCAGCATGGCACCGAACGGGGTCCGCGAGACCTCGGCCAGGGCCCCACCCCGGTCGGCCTGCTCACCCGTGCCCGTCAGGCCGATCCGTACGGCCAGTGCTCCGACGAGCAGGTACAGCACTCCGCGCGCCACGAAGCCCATACGGGCTCCGGCACGAACGGCATTGCCGCGGGCAGCCCTTCTCGCCAACCTTGTGGACGAGTTCGCTGTGGTCATGACCGGTCACTTCCCTCCAGTTCGGAACCATCGGATGCCCCGTCTCCACCCGCCCAACCCACGGCGCCTGCCGCACGGACAGGGCACCGGCCCCTCCGCATCGGCACGGACCGACGGGCAGAACCTCCGGGCCCACGCCGCACGCCCCGGCTTGCCACCAGTCCACACGGGGCGTCCCTGTCGCTCTGGGCATCGATGGAATACCGGCGCGCGGGCAGCATCGAGGAGGAGTTCGCCGCCCTGATGGGACCGGACATCGGCGAGATCTGGTGGTCCAGCTTGATCCGGGCCGACGTACCGGACTGCGACATCCACGGCGGGACCGAGGAGCGGCATGCCTCCTGGCCGCGACGGCCGCGACGGACGGGGCCGTCGCGGCCGTCGCTCGGCCGTCACTCGGCGTCGCTGAGGAAGACGAGGTGACCGGCGCGGTGGGGGAGACGTCGATGCGGAGCCAGGGTGTTCTTGACGGCCGCCCTGCCGTTCGTCGGAGGTGAGTTGGTGACAGCGACGGAGAGGCGGCCGTCCTTGATCCCGGCGAGACCGCGGTGGGTGCCCCCGGCCGTCACGATCTTGACGTCCTTCGCTCCGACACCGCGTACAGGGCGGCCGAAGAACAGCGGGGCGTGTCCGTCGCCACCGAGCGCCAGGGACCAACGGCCGACGGTGAAGACCGACGCGCTCACCACACCACAGCGCACCATCGACACCACGGTGTACGACGCCGTCCGCGAAGCCGTCGTCAATCTGATCAGCTTCCGGTGGATCCACCCCGACGCCTCGACCGGCACCGCCGGTGACGCCCTGGACAGCGCCCTCACGGAGTCCCGGACCGGCTCTGCGAAGCAGAACCGATCAAGCCCCGCAAGTCCTGGCGCAGCCTGACGTGGAACTCGCGACCGCGGAACGGGTGGAGCGGTTCACCCTGTCGCGCGCAGGGCCCGGCCCGTACGCCGGATTCCCGCCGGACATTCCGGAAGTGTGTATGTGCTTTTTTATCTGTTGCTCCACCAAGTAGCCAGCCAGGCAAAGAAGTTGCTTGCCAAAGTCTTGACGTGCTCGCGTCGTGATGACTTCATGGGAGCGCTCCCACCGCTCTGAACCATCCCCTCGACCGGAGGCCCAGTGAATACCCGAGCAGCGCCCCTGCCCCGTGCCGTCCTCGCCCTCGTGACCGGGACCGCGACCCTCCTCGCGTACGTCCTCCTCGGGGCGGCCGCCGCGCAGGCGCGGACCGCCGACGCCGTGGCGACAGGCCTCCACGTCAACGGCGGACGGCTGCTGGAGGCGAACGGCAACGACTTCGTGATGCGGGGCGTCAACCACGCCCACACCTGGTACCCGGGCGAGACCCAGTCGCTCGCCGACATCAAGGCCCTCGGGGCCAACAGCGTCCGGGTCGTGCTCTCCAACGGCCACCGCTGGACCGCGAACAGCCCCGCCGACGTCCAGGCGGTCGTCGCCGACTGCAAGGCCAACCGGCTGATCTGCGTCCTGGAGGTCCACGACACCACCGGATACGGCGAGGAGGCGGCCGCCGGCACCCTCGACCAGGCGGCCGACTACTGGATCGGCCTGAAGGGCGTCCTCACCGGCCAGGAGGACCACATCATCGTCAACATCGGCAACGAGCCGTGGGGCAACGCCGACCCGGCCGGCTGGACCGCTCCCACCATCGCCGCCGTGAAGAAGCTGCGCGCCGCCGGCTTCGCGCACACGATCATGGTGGACGCGCCCAACTGGGGCCAGGACTGGCAGGGCGTCATGAAGGCCGAAGCGCAATCCGTGTACGCCGCCGACACCACCGGCAACCTGGTCTTCTCCATCCACATGTACAGCGTCTTCGACACCGCGCAGGAGATCCGGGACTACCTGGGGGCGTTCACCGCCGCCCGGCTCCCGATTCTCATCGGGGAGTTCGGAGGACCCGCCGACCAGTGGGGCGACCCCGACGAGGACACCATGATGGCCGTGGCCGAAGAGCTCCGCCTCGGCTACCTCGCCTGGTCCTGGAGCGGGAACACCGATCCCGTCCTCGACCTCGCCGTCGACTTCGACCCGAGCCGCCTCAGCGGCTGGGGCGAGCGGATCTTCCACGGTGCGAACGGCATCGCCCAGACCTCGCGGGAGGCCACCGTCTTCGGCGGCGGCTCCCAGGACACCCAGGCGCCGACCGCCCCCGGCGCACTCTCGGCTACCGACGTCACCGCCGACTCAGCCGCCCTGACCTGGGCGGAGGCCACCGACGACACCGGAGTCACGGGCTACGACGTCGTCCGGGTCGACGGCACCACCGAGACCCCGGTCGCGTCCACCACGACCCCAGGAGTCATGGTGACGGGCCTCACCGCCGACACCACGTACACCTTCGCCGTCTACGCCCGCGACGCGGCGGGGAACCGTTCCGCCCGCTCGTCCTCCGTCGATGTCACCACCGACGAGGACACCCCCGTCCCCGGCGCGAGCTGCGCCGTCGGCTACCGCGTGGTCGGCGAATGGCCGGGCGGCTTCCAGGGAGAGATCATCCTGCGGAACACCGGCACCACCCCCGTCCAGGGCTGGACGCTCGGCTTCTCCTTCGCCGCGGGGCAGACCGTCGCCCAGGCCTGGGGCGGCACCGCCACCCAGATCGGCAGCGCGGTCAGGGTGACGCCCGCCTCCTACACCGCCACCATCGCCCCGTCCGGTTCGGTCACCGTCGGCTTCATCGGAACCAAGGGCGCGACGAATCCGGCCCCGGCCGCCTTCACTCTCGACGGTGCGGCCTGCACCACGTCCTGACCTCCAGGGGCGCGGACACGCCGTCCGCGCCCCTGACCATCTCCGGGCTCCTCGCCGCCACCACGGTCGACGTCCCCGGCGACGACGAGCCCGGCGACGACGAGCCCGACCACCCCCCCCGGATCTGTGATCACCCTCTGCGCCCCGTCGCCTTCCCCTTGGAATGCGGCGGCCGCACCGTCGTCCGAGCCCGGCGTCCAGGCCGCCATCCGCATGGCCCACGAGTGCGTCGAGGGCCGTGGGCGTCGTCCCTGACGGGTGGTCCGTCCAGCCGTACGGCATCGGCGACACGCGCCGTCGTGACGCGCTTCGCCGGGCCGTTTCCCGGTGGTGGGCCACTGCAGGCGTCGGTCACGGCCCGATCCCGACCCCATGTGAGGGCCAGGGGCGGGCCCCGGACAGGAGGAGGTACAGGCAAGGACGTCCGGCCGCTTGTCGGCGGCCCGCCCGGGCACCACGATGATGAACGGGCCGTGACGACCTCGACGGGGAGGCCGAGTTGAGCGATGCGTGGGTGACGCGGGACCCGGACCCGGACCGGGGCCCGGGCGCCGGAGGAGCGGAGCCGGACCGGGGCGCCGGAGAAGCGGAATCCGGACGGGGCGCCGGGGAAGTGCGGCCGCTGGTCGCCGCGTCCTGGAGGCGTTCCGTTCGCGCGTGCGTGAGCCCGGACGGGGCGGCACGGGTGGAGCTGGAGGAGGACGAGCTCACGGCGTACCGGGACGGGCATCCGCTGGCGGCGGCGATGCCGGTGATCCGGGAACTGATGGGCGCGTACGCCACGGACGGGGAGCATCTGCTGGCGGTCTGCGACGCGGCCGGGCGGATGCTGTGGGTCGAGGGGCATCCGGCCACGCTGCGCAAGGCGCGGGGGATGAACTTCGTGGTGGGGTCCCGCTGGTCGGAGTCGGCGGCGGGGACGAACGCGCCCGGGACCGCCATCGCCGTCGACCGGCCGGTGCAGGTCGTCGCCGCCGAGCACTTCCGGCGTCCGGTCCGGGCGTGGACCTGCGCCGCCGCACCCGTGCACGACCCGCGCAGCGGGCGGGTTCTCGGGGCGGTCGACATCACGGGCGGGGCGCGGCTCGCGCACCCGCACAGTCTCGGGTTCGTGCAGGCGGTGGCCAGGGCGGCCGAGTCCCAGCTGGCTCTTCTCGGGCCGACCCCGGAGCAGGAGCGGCTCAGCCTGTCGGCGCTCGGCCGGGACGAGGCCGTGCTCTCGGTCGGCGGACGCCGGGTGCGGCTGAGCCGTCGGCACAGCGAGATCCTGGTGATCCTGGCGCACCGCCCGGAGGGTGTGGGCGGCGACGAACTCCTCACCCTGGTGTACGAGGACGAGACGGTCACCCCGGTGACGCTGCGGGCGGAACTGTCCCGGCTGCGCGCGCTGCTCGGTCCCGATGTGCTGCGTTCCCGCCCGTACCGGCTCGCGGGCGTCGTGGACGCGGACTTCGCCACGGTCGACCGGCGGCTCTCCTCCGGAGCCGTCGCGGCGGCGGCCGGGGACTACGCGGGCCCGCTTCTTCCCGCGTCGGCCGCGCCCGGTGTCGTACGGCTCCGGGAACGGCTCGCGGGCCGGCTGCGGGCCGCGCTGGTGGACCGGGGCGATCCCGGGCTGCTCGCCGACTGGGCGTACAGCGCGTGGGGCGAGGACGACGTGGTGGTCTGGCGGGCGCTGTGCGCTGCCGTGCCGGCTCCCCAGCTTCCCCCTGTGCGAGCTCGGCTGGATCTCCTGGAGTCGGAGCTGTCGGACGGTGCAACGGGATTGCAACGTACGGGTCACCACACTCGACCGTGAGCGCCGGCCCGGAGACGGCCGGCGAACCTCAGGGAGGGTATGCCCATGACCCGTTACGCCGCACCCGGTACCGAGGGCGCGCTCATGTCGTACCAGGCCCGTTACGACCACTGGATCGGGGGCGAGTACGTCGCTCCGGCGGCCGGCCGCTACTTCGAGAACCCCAGCCCCGTCGACGGTCGCCCCTTCACGGAGGTCGCCCGCGGCACCGCCGAGGACGTGGAGCGTGCTCTGGACGCGGCGCACGCGGCGGCCCCGGCATGGGGGCGGACGTCGCCGGCCGAGCGGGCGTCCGTCCTGCTGCGGATCGCGGACCGCATGGAAAGCGATCTGGAGGCGCTCGCGGTCGCCGAGACGTGGGACAACGGCAAACCGGTCCGGGAGACGCTCGCCGCGGACATCCCGCTCGCGATCGATCACTTCCGCTACTTCGCGGGGGCGCTGCGAGCGCAGGAGGGCGCGCTCAGCGAGATCGACGACGACACCGTCGCGTACCACTTCCACGAGCCGCTCGGCGTGGTCGCGCAGATCATCCCGTGGAACTTCCCGATCCTCATGGCGGTCTGGAAGCTGGCCCCGGCTCTGGCCGCCGGCAACGCCGTGGTCCTCAAGCCGGCCGAACAGACCCCCGCCTCCGTGCACTTCTGGCTGAGCCTCGTCGCCGACCTCCTGCCGCCGGGCGTCCTGAACGTCGTCAACGGCTTCGGTGAGGAAGCCGGCAAGCCGCTCGCCTCCTCGCCGCGCGTCGCCAAGATCGCCTTCACCGGCGAGACGACGACGGGCCGGCTGATCATGGGGTACGCCTCCGAGAACCTCAAACCGGTGACGCTGGAACTCGGCGGCAAATCGCCGAACATCTTCTTCGACGACGTGTGGGCCGCGGACGACGACTTCCGCGACAAGGCCCTCGAAGGCTTCACGATGTTCGCCCTCAACCAGGGTGAAGTCTGCACCTGTCCCTCGCGTGCCCTCGTCCAGCAGGGCCACTACGCCGACTTCCTGGCCGCGGCGGTCACCCGCACGGAACAGATCGTCCCCGGTCACCCCCTCGACACCGCCACCATGATCGGTGCCCAGGCCTCCTCCGACCAGCTCCGGAAGATCCTCTCCTACCTGGAGATCGGCCAGAAGGAGGGCGCGAAGATCCTCACGGGCGGCCAGGTCGTCGAGCACGGCGGAGAACTCGCCGGCGGCTACTACGTACAGCCGACCGTCTTCGAAGGCGACAACCGCATGCGCGTCTTCCAGGAGGAGATCTTCGGCCCGGTCGTCGCCGTCACCTCCTTCACCGACTTCGACGACGCCATCCGCACCGCCAACGACACCCTCTACGGCCTCGGCGCCGGCGTCTGGACCCGCGACACCAACACCGCCTACCGCGCCGGCCGTGCGATCCAGGCCGGCCGCGTCTGGACGAACTGCTACCACGCCTACCCGGCCCACGCGGCCTTCGGTGGCTACAAGCAGTCCGGCATCGGGCGCGAGACCCACCGCATGATGCTCGACCACTACCAGCAGACGAAGAACCTCCTGGTGTCGTACTCGCCGAAGAAGCTGGGCTTCTTCTAGAGGCGGCAAAAGAGGCGCCGAACAGGTCTTCTGACCGGTGGGCGCCTCTCCGCCGCCTCATCCGCCGCACCAGTCGATCCGCGTGGCACCGAGATCAAGCGGGGCATCCATCACCGTGGCGACCAGCGCGGAGCACGGGCCACCGGCGAAGAGCGCACCGGATTCCTCATCCTCCGTGGTTCTGGCCGGCCGACCGGCCGGGCGCCCCGGGCATCGCGCGCTCGATCTCGTCACGCGGTCGAGGGCCATCGAGGTGAGCACCCGCCTCTGGCGAGGCCGGCGGTTCGGTGACCGCGGTATGGTCCCGGGCCTCGGGCTCACGGAGCACGCGCCTCTCGGACTTGATCGGGGCAGGCGGCCGGGCGGCCGGGCGACGGATCCGGGCACGGTCGTGCGGTCGGCCGATCGGCGGCCCCGGCGGTGATCGGGCTTCGCGGGAGGACCGCCGGTGCCATGGTTCACGAGCCCGATCAGGGAAGGGACCTGCTCGGCTTCTCAACTCCCCGCGATGACTTGACACGAGCCCGTGTCAGGGGAGGCGCGCCGTCGCCTCCCGCTCCGTCCCACACGCCGTGTCCGCTGGTCGGCGCCCACTCGGTGAGGTCCCGAGTGGGGGAGTGGGGGACCGCTCTCCCCGCCTCTCCCCGCCTCGCTCCGCCCGATGGAGCCGATGAGGGCGGCTACGCGGCGCCCGCCGCTGCCAGCGCCGCGACCGGTAGGAGCAGAATCCACTGCGGTAGGCGGAGCAGAGGTCTGGGCCAGCCGACGGACAGCGTGACGATCAGGAAGGCCGCCGCGTACACGAGGAAGTGCGCGGCCACGAACCACGCCACCAGGCCGGCGTCCGGCGTACCGTCCGTCAGGGAGAGCAGGAGCAGGGCGAGTCCGGAGAGCACCAGGTCGCCGCTCACCATGTGCCACACGGCGTGCAGGACACGCTTGGGTTCGTCCGCGAGCCCGCAGGACAGCAGCGGGCGCACCACATCGCGGTGCCCGCCGACGATGTGCACCGCGGCCACGCCGAGCGCGGTGATCCCTGCCGCGAGGAGCCAGCCGTTCATCGGACCTCGATTCCTTTGGCCACGACGGCGGCCAGCAGCGCGGCCAGCTGTGGGGCAGGGTGCTCCCCGACCAGCCCTACGTGGAAGAACACGGCTCCTGCCAGCGTGTCCAGGACCAGGTCCACGGGCGTTTCGGCCGCGATCTCCCCGCGCAGCAGGGCACGTTCGAAGACGACCAGCAGCCGTTCCTTCGACGGGGCCAGGAAGTCGCCGCGGATGCGCGCCTTCAGTTCCGGATCGGCGGCGAAGTCGGCGAGCAGTCCCGGGAGCGCCGCCGCGGCGGCGGGCGCGTGGAACTCGTCGACCAGGCCCTGCAGCAGCACGGTCAGATCCCCGGCCAGTGTTCCGGTGTCCGGGGGCGGAGCGTCGTCGGTGGTCGTGAAGACGGCCTCGAAGACCAACTCCGGCTTGCCCGGCCACCGCCGGTAGATCGTGTCCTTGCCGACACCGGCCCGCGCGGCCACCGCCCCGATCGATGTCGCTGCGTAGCCGACCTCGACCACCAGTTCCGCCGTCGCGTCGACGATCGCCTTGTGCGACCGAGGATCCCTGGGGCGCCCCCTGGAGGGCGGAGAAGAACTCATGGTGTTTACCATACGGGTCGACCCGTAACGTAAACAAGGGGTCGCCTTCCCCCCGGAAACGGAACCGGAGCCGCCGACGCCTCTTCACGTCACCGGGCAGCTGATGGGCGAGCCGACGACACCCTGGCCGGAGTGGTTCTTCTTCCTCGGCGACGGGGTCCGGAGAGGGCCCGGACCGCTGTGACTCCGGCCGGCCGTTGAGCGAGGGCGTGTACGGGAACCGGTGCGCGCTCCACCGGTCAGCCCCGGCGGGGAACGTCGGCGGCGCTGCGACCGCCTCGGCGGCGTCGGGCCGCCAAGTGGTCGGAAACGGAAAGCCGTTGCTCACCCACAGCACGCAGGCCGCCTCCGGCGGGCATGGCCCGGCGCGGCGGATCGAACGGGGCGACAACGACGGGGTGGTGGAGGAAGGAATCGCCGAAGTCGAACTGCACGCTCCTCGTGGGGACACCCGTAAGCAGGTCATCGGGATACCGGACCTCGCGGCCAAGGGGTGGGTGCCCGCGGCACGTTCGCCGCTTCGGAAGCCGGTAGCCCGGCCGGGGCGCGCCGCTGCCCGACCGTTTCCTGATCGCGGCCACCGGGGGCGTCGAGGCGCTCGGGGCGGCGCTCGAGATCCCGGGGCGGCGGACGAGCCCGACGTTCCGCGGTTCGGCATGGGCCCGAAGCGCTCAGTCACCGAGGTGTGGCTCCTCGGTGTCCTCGCGGCAGGTCGGCGTAGTGCACGGCCACCCGCTCGCGTACCTCGGCGCAGACCACCGTGACGGCCCGGCCGAACCCGAGCGAGGCCCGGTCGCCGGCGCTCCCCGCTCCTGGCGCTCCGTCGGCTGCGTCAGCGGGTTCCGTGGTGTCGCGGGTCTCGGTGGGACGGTGGGCATGGCGGGTGGTGTCTTCCGGGGGGCGATCCGTAAGGCGAGGTGGAGGTGGCCGAGCCCATTGTCACTGGGGACGCCTAGAGTCTCTTCCACTCGTCACGGTGCGTTGCCGTCGACGGGTTTCATCAGCGTGCCGCCGGTTCGGCGGCCGTCCGGAACGACGGGGAGAACAGCGCATGGGGTGGGTTCCGGCGGGCGACTACGAAGTCGCCCTGGAGGCGGGCAAGGTGGTCTGCCGCAACGGGAAGGGCCGACGGCTGAAGTCCGTTCCGACCCGATTGAAGGACGACCCGGCGGTCGTCGGTCTCCGGCAGTTGACCGAGTGGCTGGAGCGGCACGAGCGCCAGTGCCTGACCGACGTCGAGCAGTGGATGGTGCGTTCGTTGCCCGTCCCCACGGCCGTGCTCGCCCGGGTCTGGCCCGACCCGGCGTGGCAGGCGGTCCTGCGGGACGTGGTGGTCACCGGCGCGGACGGTGGGGTCGCCGGGTTCCTGCGCGATGTCGACCCCGACCGCGGTCTCGGCCTCGTCGACCTGGACGGCGACACGGTCCGCATCACCCCGGACGTCGTCAGCGTGCCTCACCCCGTCCTCCTCGACGAGCTCGACGAGCTGCGGGAGTTCGCGGTCGAACTGGGGGTGCGCCAGAGCGTGGAGCAGTTGTTCCGTGAGGTGTGGCGCCGCCCGCCGGGCCTCGCCCCGGACACCACCTCCGTGGACACCTACGCCGGCGGTGTGTTCAAGGAACTGCGGTTCCTGCACGGCCGCGTCACCCAGCTCGGGTACCGGTCGCGCGGCGGATACGCGGTCTGCCCGGTCGTCGAGGACGGTGCCACCGCCGAGGCGCGCATCTGGATCGGCGAGCACGAGGGATACGACGAGTACGGCACGGAGACGGGCCCCCTGGGCTGGACCGACCCTGCGGGGCGCGCGCTGACGGCCGCAGAGGTCGGCCCCGTCGCGTGGTCTGAGGGCATGCGCATGGCGGCGGCGCTCTACGCCGGTCGCGACGTGGAGGACGAGGAGCGGGCGGCATGAGCACCACGACGACGAACACCAACGCGAACACCAACATGAACACCGACGCGGACACGACGGCAGCGGGCGAGGCGTTCCTTCCCGCCCAGGCCCAGACCCAGGCCGGGGGCGAGGGCACCTCCACCCCCGCCGCCGAGGTCCGCGCGGCGGCCCTGCTGGACGCGGGCGCGATCCTCCCGGTCGGCACCACCGACCGGGACGACGCCGACGCGCTGACCGCCCGCACCTACACGCACACCGCCCTCGGCGACCGCCCCGTGGTCCGGCTCGTACCCGGCACTCTCGGCGAAGCCGAGGACCTGGCCCTGGAGTTCCTCGGGCTGGCCCGGACCGCCGAGGCCCCCGTCGTGGGCCAGGTGCGCCGCGAGACGCTGGGCTTCCCGGCCTGGGCGCTGGTCAACGACCCGGCCAACGGGCACCACGCCCTGGCCCTGGTCAAAGACATCGAGCGGCTGGGCCGACAGGCCAGGACCCGCGCCGGAGCGGCCAAGGAGGGCTTCGACGCACTCGGCACCCGACTCGGCCGGGCCGTGCCCCACTTCCTCCCCACCTACTACGAGCAGGTGGCACGCCTCTTCCTCCAGGCCGAGAACACCACCTACGCCGCCTCCTTCTTCGGCAAGGCCCGCGAGGCCGAGCGGGTGCACGGGCTGGTCGTGGACGAGGACCGGCAGCGGGCCGTCTTCCTGGAGTTCGCCTTCGCCGGCGCGCTGACCGTCAAGGCACTGCGGCAGTACGTGCGGGACCTGGTGGCCCGGCTCGCACCGGCGGACGCCTGGGCGCAGTTCCGCCGCCTGCTGGTCGAGCGCTGCGCGGCCGGCATGCCGCCGTACGCGGCGCTGCCGCAGGACGTGCGCGCGCTGGTCAAGGCCGCCGGGCTGGACCGCGAGGCCGCCGAACGCGAGCTGGTGGCCGATCTGATCGGCTCCCCGGGAGTCGTCCGCGCCCCCGCCTCGTTCTGGGCGACCTACCGCTCCGCGCTCATCGCCCTCGCCCGACGGGATGCCGCCGTGCGGGCCCGGCTCCTCGGCTTCTTCCCGGAGACCTTCAGCGAGGGCGACCAGGACACGGACGGCGAGCCCGGCTGGCTCGCGTTGCTGGCCGAGTCCGGCGCCGAGGACCTGCTGACCGCCTTCCCGGACGCCCCCGGCAACCCCCCTTCCGGCTCCGCCGCCGACCCGTCCGTCGTCTCCCCGGCTGACTGGCTCGCCCGCTGGGAGGCACACCGCCGGCGCAACCGGGCCACCTCGGGCCGCAGCCCACAGACCCTCGACCTGGCCGCCCGGATGGCGGACCGGCTGCGCGCCGACGGGCGCCCCGTCGAGCTGTTCCAGGGCCGCTGGCAGCGCACCGCCGACCTGGACCTCCTCGACCTCTGCCTGGCCTCCGGCGTCCCCGTCGCCGAGCCGGACGACCAGGACACGGACAGCGCGCAGCCCTCCGGTGTCCCGGTCGGCCCGTGGCTCACCGACACCGCGCCCGGCGCGCGGGATCTCACCGCCGTCGCCGAACGGCCGGTCTTCCGTGCCCTCCTGAGCCGGAACGTCGGCGACCTCGGCGGCGGACACGGCCAGCGGCTGAGCGACGCCGGCATGGCGAAGCTGGCGGCGCACCCGGTGCTCTCCGGTGTCCTGCGGGAGTGGCTGACCGCCCGCGCCGAGGAGTACACGGCCGCGCGAGGGCTCCCCGGGCTGCACACCGCCCTCAACAGGCTCTCGGCGTTCCGCACCGTGGTCGCGGACGTCGCCCCGGAGGCCGTGCGACTCCTCAAGGGCCACGATGTCGTGCCGCTGCTCGCTTCCACGCTGCGCACCGGCGTCCTCGACGAACTGGGCTGGCCCGCGCTCGACGAGACCTACGCCGAACTGGCGGTCGAGACCGCCGCCACGCGTCAGCGGGGCCACCGGTCGGAGAGCGTCGGTGTCACCGGCGCCTGGCCCGCGCTGATCCTGAACACTCTCGAACGGGCCGTCGTCGTCGGCCCGGAAGGCGTTCTGCTGCGGCACACCATGCGGCTGCCCGCCACCGTCGACCGCTGGCGGGCGCCCGCCTTCCGATACGTCGACGGCGAGCTGCTGGTCATCTGGTGGGAGGACGGCAAGCAGCGCGGCTACTGGTCGCACCGCCCCGCCGAGGTGTTCACCGTCGGCGGCGAGCAGATCCCCTGCTGGGGCGACTCCACCCCCTCGAACGAGGTCTGCCTGCCGCTGCCCGGCGGCGGCCGCACCACCGGCGGCAAGGCCCTGCACGCGGGCGACACCTCCCTCCCGCCCCAGCGCGCCGTCATCTCCGACGGCACCGGTCACTGGCGGGAAGGCCACCAGGGCACGCGGCGGGTGTGGCTGGAGTACGACCCGGCCGACGGCACCCACGGCCGCGCGTCCCTCCCCGCCTTCCTCCGCTCCGGGGTGCGGGACGGCACCCGGCTGCTCACCGAGCACTGCCAGGTGCTGCCCCTCCAGCCCGGCCTGGAGACCACCCCGTTCGGCACGGACGGCACGGTCCTCGGCCGCTGGGTCCGCCGCACGGTCTCCGAGCCCGGCACGGCCGCCCCCGCCGACGGACACCGGATCGTCGCCGGCGCCCCCGACGGCCACACGGTGACCCTGCCGCACCCGCTGCCCGGCGGCGGCTCCCCGGTGCCGCTCGGCGCCCTCACCCTGCCCGGCGGGTCACGACCGGTCACGGCCCTGAACTACCGCTCCGTCCAAGCGCACCCGGTGGACACGGACGGCACCGGTGGCGTTCTGTGGTCCGTCACCCCCGGCTCCTCCGGTGGGAACGACGCGGCGGGCACCCCCTACGTGCCTCCCGTCGCCTACTGGCACGCCCTGCGCCCGAGGGACGAGCGGGGCTCCACCGCCCTGCGGAACCTGACGGACTCCCGGGCGGGGGAGCTGTTCAAGGAGGTCGCCGCCGCGGTCGCCCGGCACCTGGAGGCGTTCCGGGCCGTCAAGGAGTACACCGGGCCCTCGTCGCGGGAGCTGAGCCAGGAGGCCGTCGCCCGGGTGCTGCCCGAGGTTTCCGACGCACGGCTCCTCGCGGGCGTCACCGCGCTCGTCCGGAACGCGGTGGACCGCGCCGCCGCGGCCGCCCGGTACCTGGAACCGCCCGAGCCCGCGCAGCCGGCCACTCCCCGGAACACCGCGCGCACCCAGGGCATGTTCTTCGATCACGCGCCCGAGCACGGCGACGACACGACCCTGCGGGACGCCTCCGCCTGGGGCTCCGAGCGGATGCACGGCGGCTGGTGGGGAGCCGGCAGCCGGTGGACCACGATCCGGCAGATCCTCGCCGTCAACCACGTCCTCTGCGGCGAGCCGGCGTTCGGCCCGCCCGTGCCGTCCAAGGTCCCCTTCACCCCCACGGACGGCTGGCAGCGGGACGAGTACACCGTGCCCGGCGACTCCCAGGCCTGGACCTCCCTCCTCGACAAGCTGCCCGAACTGGCCTACCGGGCCGCCTCGGCGACCACTTCCCCCGAGCACCGCACCGGGCTCCTCGTGCTCCTTGACACCCTCGCCGCAGGCCCGCTGGCCGACCCGGCGGGCACGGTCCGGCGGATGGAGCTCGTCGAGCCGTTCGACGGCGGGACACCCGGACAGGGGCGCCACGAGGTCGTGCACCGCCTCGGCCAGGTGCTGCGCAGGGGCGCCCGCACGGTCGTGATCGTTGCCGACCGAGGCCGGAACTCCCGGAACGACGCGGCACGCTGGCTCGCCCTGGACCACGACCCGACCGGCGCCTTCGGTCCCGTGCCCGGCTTCGCCCTGGACCGCGAGCACGTGTACCGGCAGGGCATCGCCCGTGACCGGCTCACCCGGCTCACCACCCTGGTACGGGAACAGGGCCCGGCACCCTGGCGTCCGGAGGCCGCCGAGGCGTTCCACACGGCCACCGGAATCGGCCCCCTCCAGTCCACCGCCCTGCTGTCGGCCGCCGTCGCGGAGCCCGGCGCCGAGGCGCTCGAGCTGCTCGGGGTGAAGACACGTGCCTTCGAGGCGGCCCATGACAGGCTGAACGCCCTGCCCCGCGACGACCGGCACGCCCTGCTCCGGGCACTGCTGCCCGCGGACCCGGCCGAGCTGTGGTCCACGGGCCCCGACGTCCGGGCCGCCGCCGAGGTCTGGCAGGAGCGCCTGGCCTCCCTCGTCCGCGTCCCCGAGGAACTGGACCTCGACCTGTCGGGCACCACCTCGAGTGCCGTCGACCTGATCCTCAACACGGACTCCCGGACCTGGCTCGCCCACGGCACCGATGTCCAGGACGGCACCGGTCGCCCGGGCCTGCGCCGGGTGAACGCACGTGGTGCGGTCTTCTCTGTCCTGACCGCCCTGCGCACCCTCGCCTACACGCTGCCGTACGGGCACCTCCTGCGAGCGCACCTGCCCGTCGGGCTCGCGGCCCTGCGCGGCCGCCTCGCCGACCCGGACCTGGTACTGGACCTCGGTCTGGAGTGGACCGAGTCGGGGGGTTCGGTCGGCCCCGTGATCCGCGCCGCCCACGGGCTCCCCGAGTCCGGCGGCGCCGAGGCCGACGGTCTGGTCCGGGCCGGCACGGCGCTGCTCCTCGCCCCCGGCCACGGCAGCAACGAGAAGGTGCTGATCCGCCCGGCCGGCCTGACGGGTCCCGACGACCCGGCGTTCGGTCTCGTCGAGGGCACGGTCGGCCATCACGGCAGCGGCGATCTGCTCGCCCTGCGCGCACTGCTGGGCGAGGAGACCGAGGCTTTGGCCTCGGCGGGCGCCCCCGACGGCTCCCCGCACCACCCGGCCCAGGACCCGACGCGTGCGGTGCCGGACCTGGTGGCCGAGGCCGCCGGCGTCCTCGGCCTGAGCGAGGACGCCGCCGCTCTGTACCTGATGCTGCTCGCCCTGCCCGACCCGACGGACCGCAACTGCGTCCGCTGGACCGAGTGGAAGCCGGCACGGGTCAAGAAGGCCCGGACGGAACTTGCCGCCACCGACCTCGTCGTGGAGGCGAAGCGCTCCCGCGCCGGCCGCACCCTGTTCCTCCCCTGCGGCTGGCTCGAACGCGGCGCCCCCGGACTGCCGCTGGAGACCTGGAAGGAACGCCTGTACCCCGTGACCGGGTCCACCCGGACCCTGCCCCACATCCCCGTGCCCGCGCTGTTCGCAGCCGCCTGGGCACGGGTCCGCGGCGGCGACGCCCCCGCCTTCGAAGAACTGGACACCCGCGCAACCCGGAAGGGCCGCCGCCGATGACGAGCGACACCACGACCACCAAGGACAGCACCACCACGGGCGGCGTCCCGGACCAGGCGACGGCGCCCGGCCGTGAGCACCGCCAGGTCACGCCACCCGAGGACAGGTACGCCACCGAGCTGGCCTTCCTCGCCGCCCACGACTCCGGGCCCCGCCCGCCCGGCTGGCTGCTCACCCCGCGCGCCGTCGTCACCTTCGTGATGGGCAGCGCGGGCGAGGCACTGAGCCTGCCGAAGGACGCCCGGCCCGGAGCCGGGGTACCGCGCCGCCTGGTGATCGAGGAGAAGTTCGTCGGCGAACGCGCCCTGGTCGAACGGTGCGTGGTCACCCTCGCCGGAGAGCGCGGACTCCTCCTCGTGGGCGAACCCGGCACCGCCAAGTCCATGCTCTCCGAGCTGCTGTCGGCGGCCGTCTGCGGGACCAGCGCGCTCACCGTGCAGGGCACCGCGGGCACCACCGAGGACCAGCTCAAGTACGGCTGGAACTACGCGCTGCTGCTCGCCCAGGGCCCCACCGAGCAGGCCCTGGTGCCCTCCCCGGTGCTCACCGCCATGACCCGGGGGGCCGTCGCCCGCGTCGAGGAGGTCACCCGCTGCCTGCCGGAGGTCCAGGACGCCCTCGTGTCACTGCTCTCCGAGCGGCGGATCGCGGTCCCCGAACTCGCGGGCGGCGAGGGCGCCCAGGTGCACGCGGCCCCCGGGTTCACCCTCATCGCCACCGCCAACCTGCGGGACAAGGGCGTCTCGGAGATGTCCGCCGCGCTGAAGCGGCGCTTCAACTTCGAGACCGTGGGCCCCATCGGGGACGTGGACGCCGAGACCGCGCTCGTCCGGCGCCACTCGCGGGCGGCCGTCGAGCGCGCGGGCGCCGCCTACCAGGTGGACGACGCGGTCCTCGAAGCCCTCGTCACCGCCTTCCGGGACCTGCGCGAGGGTCGCTCCGTGGAGGGCTGGGAGGTCGAGCGCCCCTCCACGGTGATGAGCACGGCGGAGGCCGTCTCCGTCGCGGGTTCCCTGGGCCTGGCCGCCGCCTACTTCCCCGGCGACCGGGACGTGCTCTCCCTCCTGCCCGGCCATCTGCTCGGCGTCGTCCGCAAGGACGACCCCGCCGACGCGGCACGGCTGCTGGGGTACTGGGACGGTCCGGTGCGCAGGCGCGCGGAGCAGGGGTCGGCCACCTGGCGTGCCCTGTGGGACCTGCGCGCGGTGCTGGAGAACTGACGGATGAGCGAGTCGACCACCCCCGAGCCCCGGTCCATTCCGGAGCCCCGGTCCACCGCCGAGACGCGGTCCACCCCGGAGACGCGGTCCACCGTCGAGGTGTCGCCCACCGCCGGTGCGCCGGGCGCTTCCCCGGCGCAGGGCCCGGCGGCCGGGCCCGCCACCCCGGAAGCCGCGGTGGAGGCCCTCGCGGCGACCGGACCCGGGCTGCCGTTCCTGATCGGGGTGCGCCACCACGCGCCCTCGCTCGCGGCCGCCCTCCCGGCACTGCTGGACGCGGCGGCCCCCGATGTCCTCCTCGTCGAACTGCCCGCCGAGTTCCAGCCCTGGCTGGGCTGGCTCGCCCACGAGGAGACCGAGGCGCCGGTGGCGCTGGCCGCCGTACCCGCCGACGGGCCCGGGACCGGCTCGGCAGGCGAACGGGGGCCCGCCTTCTATCCTTTCGCGGACTTCTCGCCCGAACTGGTCGCCCTGCGCTGGGCGGCACGAAACGGGGTCCCGGCCGTGGCCTGCGATCTGCCGCTGGCCGACCGGGCGTGGGCGGGAGGCGGTCCGGACGCCCCCGTCCCCGCCCCCACCCCCGCCCCGGGCGCCGACTCCGCGCCCGTGCGGGGGGAGGGGCACGGGCTGTCCGCCGCGCTCCGGTCCCGGCTCACCGGCCGGGACGGCGACGACCTGTGGGACCGGCTGGTGGAGGCCCCCGCGCCCGGTTCGACACCCGAGGCGCTCCGCCGCGCCGCCCTGCTCACCGGCTGGGCGCTGCGGTACGAGGCCGAGGCAGAGGGCGGGGTGCACGGTGCGGACCTGGTGCGCGAGGCATGCATGCGGAGACATGTCACCGAGGCCCTGGCGAGCGGACGGCGGCCCGCCGTGGTGGTGGGAGCCTTCCACACCCCGGCGCTGCTGGCGTCCGCCGCCGGAGCCGCCGGAGACCCCCCGCCGGACGCGCCGGACGCGTCCGCCGCCGCGCCCGAGCCGGCCGCGGACGGCCAGATGAACGGCGCTGCCGGGACGACGGCGTGCACGGTCTCCCTGGTCCCGTACACCTACCCGCTGCTCGACTCACGGTCCGGCTACCCGGCCGGCATCCGGGACCCGGAGTGGCAGCACACCGTCCTGGACGCCGCCGGAGACCCGGCCGCGCTGCACGAGGCGCTGATCCGCACCGCGGTCCGCGTCTGCGCCGCCCTGCGTGAACAGGGCCACCCCTACGGCCCGGCGGACGGCCGGGAGGTCGTCCGGGTGGCCGGTGACCTGGCCCGCCTGCGCGACCTGCCCGCCCCCGGCCGCGGTGAACTCCTGGAGGCCGTACAGACGGTGCTGGGGCGCGGCGAGACCTACGGCACGGGCCGCGCAGTCGCCCGGGCCCTCGAACGCGTACTCGTCGGAGCCCGCACAGGACGGCCCGCGCCCGCCGCTCCGCGCAGCGGACTGGGCCCGGCCGTCGAGGCCGAGACCGCGGCGCTCTCCCTCCCCGGCCCGGAGGACGCGCACGAGAAGACACCGCGCGACCTCCGGCTCGACCCCGCGCGCTCCACCCTGGACCGGCGCCGCGAACTGCTGCTGCGCAGGCTGACGGTGTGCGGCATCCCTTACGCGCAGGAGCAGGGGGTGACCGGCGCGGCGGGCACGGAAGGGCTCACGACGCGCTGGCAGGTGCGGTGGACCCCGGCAACGGCCGCGATGCTCACCGCGGCCGGGGCCCGCGGCGTCACCCCGGCCCAGGCGGCCGAGGGCGTGCTGCGGCAGCGGCACGCGGCCGAGCGCGCGGAGGGCGGCCCGACGGCCGCCCAGGTCGTCCGGGGCCTCACGGAGGCCGCCGAATGCGGGCTCCCCGCCCTGGCCGACGAACGGCTGACGGAACTGGCGGCCGTACTCCCCGCGAGCGGCACCCTTCCCGAACTCCTCGCCGGGCTCGACCTGCTGGACCGCATCGACGCCGGCCACCTGCCGGGCCTGGCCCCGTCCGGCGACCCCTCGGTCCCCGAAACCCCGGACGTCACCGCCACCGTCTCCGCCCGTGCCGCCCGCACCGCGCGCGCGGCCGAACTCCTGACCTCGGCCGCGGTCCGCCAGATCGACGGCCTGACCGGCTCCGAGGAGCCCGAGGACGCCCGGGCGCTGCTCGAACTGGCCCAGCGCGCCGACCGGGTGGGCGGCATCCGGCTCACCGACGCCCTCGCCCGGCTGGCCGCCGACGGCACCCCGCTGATCGCCGCGGCCGCCGGAGCGGTCAGGGTGCTCACGGGCCACGAAGAGGCCGAGGCCTTCGGGGTCCGCGTCGCCTCCTGGGTGGACGGAGCCGTGGACAGCACCTCCCGGGCCGCGCTCACCGCCCGCCTCACCGGCGTCCTGACGGTGGCGGGTCCGCTCCTGACCGTCGGCGCCGGCGCCCTGGACCCGTTGCTGCGCCGGGTCGTCGAGCTGGACGACACCGCGTTCCTGGCCCGGCTGCCGGCCCTGCGCGGTGGCTTCGACACCCTGAGCCCGGCCGCCCGGGACCGGCTCCTGGACACCGTCGAGGAGCGGCTGGGCGAACGGGTGGACACCCTCGACGCGGACGACCCGACCGAGCTGGCCCGCCGGACGGCCGCCGACCTCGCGGCCCGCGAGCTCCTGACCGGCCTCGGCCTGCCCGTCCCGCCACCCGTGCACGACGACCGGTTCCCACCGCCGTCCGGCCACCCCGCCGCAGCACACCCCGCCGCCACACCCTCGGTCGAGGCCACCTCCGCGCGGACCCTCGCGCCCGCCGACCGGTGGCGGCTCGTGCTCGGACGGCGTCCCGACCGACTGCCGTCCGGTGCCGACCGCCTGGCGACGGCTCTGGACGAGCTCTACGGCGCGGGACGCGGCGAGGGGTCCCGCGGCGGCCTGCCCGGCTCCGGACCGCGCGGCGGCCGGGAACCGTCGTTCCCCGGTGTCCGCGAGTGGTCCGAGGAACTGGCCGCGCTGTTCGGCCCCGGCATCCGCGAGGAGGTCCTCGCCGCCGCGGCCGTGACCGGCCGGCAGGACGTCCTCGCCGAACTCGACCCGGCGGCCGCCACCCCTTCCGTGGAACTGCTCCGAACGGTCCTGCGGTACGCCGGCGGCCTCCCCGAAACCCGCCTCGCGGCACTCCGGCCCCTGGTCCGCCACCTGGTCGACGAACTGACCCGGCAGCTCGCCACCCGGCTGCGGCCGGCCCTCACCGGCACGATGCTGGCCCGGCCCACCCGCCGCCCCGGCGGCCGGCTGGACCTGCCGCGCACACTGCGCGCCAACCTGGCCACCGCCCGCCGGACGGCCGACGGAACGGTCCGGGTGATCCCCGAGAAGCCGGTGTTCCGCAGCCGCGCCCGCCGGTCGGCCGACTGGCGTCTGATCCTGGTCACCGACGTATCCGGATCCATGGAGGCGTCCACGATCTGGTCCGCGCTGACCGCCTCCGTACTCGCCGGGGTGCCGACCCTGAGCACCCATTTCCTCGCCTTCTCCACGGAGGTCGTCGACCTCACCGGCCATGTGCACGATCCCCTCTCCCTCCTCCTTGAGGTGAGCGTGGGCGGCGGCACACACATCGCCGCCGGGCTGCGGCACGCCCGCAGCCTGATCACGGTGCCCACCCGCACCCTCGTCGTCGTCATCAGCGACTTCGAGGAGGGCGCGCCGCTCGGCGGACTGCTGGCCGAGGTACGGGCCCTGGTGACCACCGGCTGCCACGTCCTCGGGTGCGCGAGTCTCGACGACGCCGGCCGACCCCGCTACTCGACGGGCGTCGCCGGGCAGCTCGTGGCCGCCGGCATGCCCGTGGCGGCCCTCAGCCCACTCGAACTGGCCCGCTGGATAGGGGAGAAGACCGCATGACCGCCGCCCAGTTGCCGCCCGTCGCGCCGGAAGTCACGGCCACGCTGGTGGAGGACCTCTCGCCCCGGCTGCGCAAGCGGCTGGACGCGGCGGTCACCAAGCTCGGCGCCCGCCCGGCGCGCCGCGACGGGGACACGGTGACGATCGAGGTCGACGACGAGACCGAGTTGCGCCTGCACGCCCCGGGCGGCGTGGTGGCGACGGCGGACGCCATCACCTGCGGCTGCCTCCTCGCCCCGGCCTGCGTCCACCGCACGGCCGCCGCCTGCGCCGCCCCCACGGCGGAACCGGTGCCGGAGCCCGCCGACCAGCCCAACCGAGCGCTCCCCGAACCCGCCTCCGCGACAGACTCCACCCCTGACTCAGCCTCCTCGCCCGAGACGGCGAGCCCGGCCCAGCGTGCAGCGGCCGACGCCCTGTGGTCGGCGGGCGCCGCCGTGCTGGAGGCCGGCGTCGACGGGGCCGGTGCCGTCACCCAGTCGGCCCTCCTCCGCGCCGCGCACACCGCCCGGCTCCGGCACCTGCCGCGTGCCGCGGGCGCCGCGTTGTCCGTCGTCACGCTGCTGCGTGCGGCCCGCGCCGGGGACCCGTCCTACCGCACCGCCGACCTCGTCACGGCCCTGGCCGAACTCCTGGGCACCGCACACCGAGTGGGGACGGCGTCCGGGGCGGAGCTGGCCGCCGTCAGGGGCCGTGCGCGCCGCCCGTACAGCCCGGACGGCTCGCTGCGCCTGTACGGCCTGTTCACCGAACCCGTGGTCACCGACTCGGGGCACGGCGGCGTCCGCACCTGGGTCGCCGGAGCCGACGGCCGGCTCTGCACGGTCGGTGACGTGGCGCCCGGCGGCGTCGGGCGCGCCCTGGGGGTGGCCGACCGGGCCGTGCGCCTGGGGGACAGCGCGCTCACCCACCGGGAGCTGGGCCGGGCCGGCCTGGCGGTCTCGGGGGCGACGGTCTCGCCGGACGGCAGACTGGGCGCCGGGAAGGGCGTCAAGGCCGTCACCGCCCGGGGCGCGGCGTGGACGGAGCCGCCGCTCGCCGCCCTCTGGGAGACGCCGCCGTCCGAACAGGCCGCCCGCGCCCTGCGGTCCACCTCCCGCTACGCGGACCCGGACGGGGGCGGCAGCGACCTGCTCTTCCTGGACGTCGAGCTCCTGGGATCCGTACAGGAGCCGGGCGGCACCTGCCTGCTCGCGCTGTGCGAGGGAGGCATCCCCGTCCGGCTCGCCGTCGCCGACGACGACCCCGCGCTGGCCCACCGCGACAACCTGATGCTGCTGGCCACGGCGCCGGGGACACGACTGAGGATCATCGGCCGCCTGATGCCCGCCCTCCACCCCCGGCTCACCCTCCTCGCCTGCTCGCACCCCACCGGCGAGGGCACGATCGACCTCGGTCTCGACCGCCTGCGCCGCGCCGACCTCCCGGACCCGGCCGCCCCCGTGCACCCCGCCCCGCCACAGTCCGACGGATCCGGCGCGCACTCGCCCCTGTACCTCCTGGAGCGCCGGGTCGAACAGACGGTCGTGGCGGGCCGTGCCGCCCTCGGCATGCTCGGCGACGTCACCGCCGAGACCCGCCGCATCCGCCGCGCGGGCCTCCCCACGGCCGCCGGACTCCTCACCGCCCTGTGCGCCTCGGCGACCCAACGCGATCGCGACCTCTTCGGCCGCCTCCTCCCTGCCGACACCGACGGTTTCGCCACCCACTGGCTCACCGCCGCCCGTTACACGGCCGCCGTCGCGGAGTCCCTGTGCGCGGCAGTCTGGGTATCGACACGGGAGAGCCCGGCCGCAGCACCGTCCGTTCCGGACCGGGGGCCGGGACAAGCTGTGGCGCAAACCGCTCGGTGAACCTTCTCACCCCCCCGGCTCAACCTCCGGGCGGTTCAGACGGGTTGGAGCGCCCCGGTTCGATGTGGACCTCGACGGCGGGCCGCAGGACGGGATCCGGTCCCTACCCGTGTCGGCGTTCCCCCTCGCTGTGCGGGTACAGAGACGCGAGCCTGTTCCAGCACTGCTCCAGGTGGGCGTCGGCCTCCCGCAGGGCCGGGGCCGGTTCCAGGAACGAAGCGTGCAGTTCGGCCACTCGGTCGGGGGTGGACTCTCCGCCGTCCGGCGGGGACGCCGCACGCGACCAGGACGCCTCTGCGACGTCTGCGTCGTGTGTGCCGCGAGCCGCCCGCCGCCGGACGAGTAGCACGGCGGCGGCGAGAGCGGCGGCGGTGAGGGCGTGCAGTCCGTGGTGTGTGGCCAAGGGCTCCTCCCGTGCTTCGGGCTACAGGGGTCCGGCGGCGCCGGTCCCCAGGACGAGGCCGCCGCCGCCCGTGGACGGTTCAGCCGGGCCAGGTGCCGGTCAGGCGCCGGACGCCGGTGGCTCCCGCCCTGTCGACGGCCGCCTTGACGACCGCGAAGATCGCACCCTGCAGGGCAGCGGAGACAAGGACTTCCCGCCAGGTGCGGTTCTCGTCGGTGGCGTCCGGGGCGTCGTCGTCGTGACCGATCACCTTCCACGCCTGCTTGAAGGCCGCACTGGCGATCATCCCGCTCGCGGCGCCGAGTACCAGGCCGACCGGCTTGTAGGCGATCTTGGACGGCTTCATCGCCGCCTCCGTCCGCGACGCAGGAGCACGAGGACGACGAACGCGGCGGCCACGGCGAGCAGGGGAGCGCGCTTGCCCCTGGCCATGGTCACGGCCGCCTCGGCCTTCTCACGGACCGGCTCCGGCGCCTTCTCGGCAGCGAGGTGTGCGGCACGGGTCGCGCTGTCGCGGACCTGCGCCGCGGAGTGGGCGGCCTTGTCCAGGACCGGATCGGGGGTCTTGTCCTTGATCGACTGGACGGCGTGTGCCGTCTTCTCCCGGATCTGTCCGGTGACGACGGCCGCCTTCCCGGCGGCCTGCTCCTTGAACTCGGCCGCCTTCTCCTTGGCCTGCGCCTTGACGTCGGCCTTGGCCGCCAGTGCCTCCATGGTCAACCCGAGTTCGTCACGGGTGTGCTCGACCTGCTCGCGCAGTTCCTCAGGGGTGGGCGCGGCTTCCTTGTCGCCCTTGGAGGGAATGCTCATCGGTGTGCTGCCTCCTTGATCTCGGCCACGTCGGCCTTGACGCTGTCGATGGCCTGCTCCGGCACGGGGGTACCCGCCTTGGCGATCTGCTTCTTCCCGGCAGCGGCCATCACCGCCGCGACGGTCGCCAGCAGGGCGGCGACGATCAGGGCCGAAGCCCATACCGGGAGGAGCAGGGCGAGGGCTGCGATCAGGGCGCCGACCAGAGCCTGCGCGGCCAGGAACCCGACCAGACCGGCCCCGCCGAACAGGCCGCCGCCCATGCCGAAGCGTCTCCCCTTCTGCGCCATCTCCGCCCGGCCCAGCCGTATCTCTTCGCGAACCAGTTCCGAGATCTGCTGTGACGCCCGGGAAACGAGGTCTCCCACCGATTCCTCGGTGTGGTCCGGGTGTCGTCCGATGGCGCTCATCCACTCCTCACCCTCTCCGCTTGATTGATTGCCCGCCGTGTGGCGCGACGGCCGACGCTCGTGTCACCTCTGCGGTGCCGTGCAGGTCAGTGGCCCGGATCGGCACCGGCGGCGTCCGGTTGGAACGTGCCCGTCGCCGTCACGGCGCGCCTACCCCGCAGGCAGCCGCTCATCCACCCGGGAGCGCCGGTCATCCGGGTGGGGGCGAACGGGCGCACAGGCCGCCCCCGCTCCACGCGCCGCTCACTCCAGGTGGCGGCGGTCCTCGTCGGTCCACTCACGGGTGTCCCGGGGCTCCAATAGGCCCCTCCTTCTCGGGGCGACCGCCGGTGACCGCGCGCCGGCGGGACATCTCGGCGTCGAACTCCCGGCCGAGGAGGATGGCCAGGTTGGTGATCCACAGCCAGATCAGGAAGATGATCACGCCGGTGAGAGTGTCGTAGGTCTTGTTGGAGGACCCGAAGTTCGCGACGTAGAACGCGAAGCCGGCCGAGGCGAGCATCCAGATCACCAGCGCCAGGAAGCTGCCGGGGGTGACCCACTTGAAACCGAGGCCCTTCGCGTTGGGAGCCGGCCGGTACAGGATCGCGATCATGATCGTCACGAGCAGGACCGGGACCGGACACTTCGCGATCGACCACACCGTCAGCGCACTGTCACCGATACCGAGGGCGGCACCTGCCCGGCGGGCCGGGCCACCCGTGAAGACGACGATCAGGGCGCTGACGACGGCCAGGACCATCACCGTGACGGTCAGCGCCGACCGCAGGGGCAGGACCTTCCACACCGGGCGGCCCTCGGGCATGTCGTGGACGGCGTTCGAGGTACGGATGAACGCGGCGGCGTGCCCGGAGGCCGACCAGATCGCGACGGCCGGACCCACGACGGCCACGAGGGAGCCGATCCCCGCGTTGCCCTGGAGCTGCCGGACCGCGTCGCTGATCACGTCACGGGCCGAGCCGGGCGTGAGCTTCTGGAGGTGTCCAGGACCTGCTCGGCGTCGCCGACTCGCCCGCGACGCCGAGCAGCGACACGAACACCAGAAGAGCCGGGAAGAGGGCCGGCACGCCGTAGTACGTCAGCGCGGCGGCCCGGTCGGTGAGCTCGTCGTCCTTGAACTCCTTCGGCGTGCCGCGCAGGGCCGCCTTCCACGACCGTTTCGGCATCTCCGAGAGTCGGCCCGGAGCCCGCTCCTCGGCCTGCTCGTCGGGACCCACGCCCCCGGCCCGCTCGCGGCGGACCCGCGGTGTCACCACGCTCTGCCTTCGGTGTGTGTGCCATAACCGGCTGCCTTCCACTCACGCCCCTCCCACACGCCTCCCCGAGTCCGGTCGGGTGAACGGGTCGCGCGGTCCGGGGAGGTGCGAACGTGACCGACCGATCGCTCCAGGCCGAGATTCATGGTGGAACTCGTCGGTCGACCGTGGGCCTGCGCGGCGAGACGGCCGTCGGGGAGGGGCCGGACGCCGGACGGCCGGCCCCGGGGCGTCGAGCCACGTCCGGGCTCCCGTAGGCCCCGGATCCGCGGAGCGCCTCGGCCGGACGGGCCGTACGCCGTGCCGGCGAGGGCCGTCCTGCGCGGGCGACCGGACCGGCCGGCAGCCGGTAAGGACCGGCCGCGGCGACAGCCCGTCACCGGGAGCCGGACCGGCCCACCGGCTCAGGGGTGTCCGTCACGATCTCGGGCTCCAGGCCCTCGGCGGGGGTGGTGCGGGAGCGGCCGATGTCGTCGCGCCACGCCTCGAAGGCGAGCGTGGTCGCGGTCACCACCGCCAGTCCCAGCAGCCAGCCCCCGACCACGTCACTCACCCAGTGCACCCCGAGCGCGACCCGCGTGTAGCCCACGCCGAGCACCGCCACCACCGCCAGGACCCACGGCAGCGGCCGCCAGGCCCGTGGGACCAGGGGGAGCAGGACCAGCAGCAGCACGGCGCAGGAGGTGGTGGCCGCCATGGCGTGTCCGGACGGGAAGGAGAAACCGGGTGCGTGGGCGACGGGATCCGGCAGGTGCGGCCGAGCACGCTCGACCACGTTCTTGACCAGCAGCCCCACCAACCCGCCGGCCGTCGCGGTGACGGCCGCCCAGGCGGCGAGACGGAACGCTCGACGCCACAGGAGCCACACCACCACACCGGCCACCAGGAGCCGCATCGTCAGTGGCCCCCACGCGACGTGCGTGAGGAAGTCGAGCACCCGTACCCAGGCCGGACTGCCGAGCGCGGAACGGTGCAGCCGCTCGGCCACGTCCTGGTCGAGACGGTGCAGGGGAGCCCAGTGCGACTCCACCAGCACCAACGCGAGGGAGAACGGGACGGCCGCCACGGCGGTGAGGGCCGTGCCCACCACCAACCGCACGCCGAACCGCGTGTCGGACCCGCCGTGGCCGGTCACGAGCCGTCCGAGACGGTGCCGCCGGGTCCGGGTGGAACGCTCGGTCATGGTCGGTACGGTTCCTTTCCGTTCGGGAAGTCGGGAGGGCCTGCCGGCTCAGACCCCGGGGTCCTCGGTGACCGGCGCCGCCATCCCCGCCCGTACGGCCTCCAGCTGGGCGGCGAGGAAAGGCCCAGGAACAGCGCGAGCGAGGTGAGGTACGACCACAGCAGCAGCGCCACGAACGCGCTCAGCGGCCCGTACACGCTGGTGGCGGACGCGGCCTCCACGGCCCCGACCTCACTGCGCTGCGGTACGCGCGTCGCGGTGCCCATGGACCCCTCCCTCCTCTCCGGCCCCCGCCGGAGCGCCGACCCGAGCCGGCAGGCACACCCGCAGCGCCCCCGGCTCGACCTCCGCGATCAGCCGGGTGCCCGCGGGCAGGACGTCGCCGTCGAGCTCGCGTGGCTGGGGCAGGGCGAAGCGGAGGTCGATCCGGGCCGCGCCGAAGTACTCCAGCGCGCCGTGCGCGAGGGGCCGTTCCCCCGCGCCGGAGGCCCTCGGCCACCGCCCGCCCGGTGCGCGCGAGACGAGGTGTCCGGCGGCCGCGAGCCAGCCGGTCACCCCGCGCGGGTCGAGCAGGACGACCTCCAGCCTCCCGCTGTCGGGCCGGGCCTCCGGCAGGAGCGGCAGTCCGCCCTGAAGGGTCCCGACGTTGCCGATGACGACCATGCGGGCCCACCGCTCCAGCGGGGCGCCCCCGTCCAGCCTGATCGTCAGCCGCATCCGGGCGTCCCCCAGATGCCGTACGGCCGAGATCACGTACGCGGCCCAGCCCACGCTCTCCTTGAGCCGTGCCGAGGCGTCCCGGACCATGGCGGCGTCGAACCCGGCACCAGCCATGACCGCGAACCGGGTCGGTGTCATCCCGTCGCCCCGTATCCGTCCCACGTCGATCCCCACGGCCTGCCCGCGGAGGGCCTCCCGCAGAGCGGCCACGGGCTCGGTCGGCAGCCGCAGATTACGGGCGAGGAGGTTCCCGGTACCGCAGGGGACGATCGCCAGGGGGACTCGGGTCCCGGCCACCACGTCCGCGCAGGCGCGTACGGTGCCGTCCCCGCCGCAGACGACGACCAGATCGGCGTCCGTCCCGCTCAGTCGTGAGGCCAGGGCACCGGACGGATCACCGGGTGTCGTCTCCGTCCACCACTGTTCCGCGTAACCGTGGTCGCGCAGCAGGACCCGTAGCCGGGTGGCGGTCCCGTCGTCGCACGCGCGCGGGTGGCGCACCACCACGGCCCGCCGCGCGCCGTGGACGGACGGACCCGGAGCGGGCGGTGCGGCATCCTTCCGGGAGCGCGGCAGCAGAGCGGCCGCCACGAGGGCCAGCGTGCAGGCGCCGTTCAGCAGCCCCGCCACCACGTCGGAGGTGTGGTGCATGCCGCGGTACACCCGGGAGACCGCCACGAGCAGCGGGACCGCGAGGAGCAGTCCCACCACGAGGTGTCGCTGAACACCGCGCAGACGCCGGGACGCGAGGACGGCCAGCCCCCCGAAGAGGGCGACGGAGGCTCCGACGTGGCCCGAGGGGAAGCTGGACGTCGGCGGCGCCGGATCCAGGTGGGGCACGTCAGGGCGTTCACGGTTCACGACGAGGGTGACGAGCAGGAAGACGGTGGACTGCGCCGCCACCGCCACGGCGAGGAACGCCGCCTCCCGCCAACGGGGCGCGCGGGGCGCCAGGACCAGGGCGGCCGTGCACATGAGGGTCAGGGCGATCATGCTCTGCGTGCCGGCCAGGAGGGACGCCCCGTCGGTGAGCGCGGTGGCGAAAGGGGTGCGGCGGACGGCGAGGGCGCGGTTGACGCCGTCCTCCGCCGACAGCGGCCAGCGGTGCGCGAGGGGCCCGGTCACCAGCAGCCCCAGCGCGGCGACCACGGCCGTCTGCACGGGCAGCAGCAGGAGCGAGCGACCCGGTCTCGCTCCCGCCCGGTATGGGTTCGTCATTGACGCCGTGTTACCTGCCGGGCCCGGGTCATGCGCCCACCGGGCCGTCCAGCCCCGACCGGGGCGTCACGCGCCGGGCACGAGGCCCCGCCACCGGGTCCGCCAGAGCCTCCCGGAACCGGGGAACTCTTCGGAGAGGCCGGGGTCTCTGCCAGGGGGAGAGGCCCGAGCGGCGGGCCGACGGGGAAGTGGAACGGATGCGCAGCGCTGGAGACGAGGCGTTCATGGTGCTCGTGGCGGCGCGCCGTCCGTCGGTCCCGAGGACCGCGAGGCTTCTGACGGGAGATGGGGCACAGGCTGGGGATCTCGCCCGGGAGGTGTTGCCGCGCAGCTGTCGCGCGTGGCACCGGATCGGGTGGCCGGACGCCGCGGAGGCATGCACGCGCACCACGACGGTGTGGTTGCTGATCAAGGACCGCAGGCGGAAGCGGCACGCGGAGATCCCGGCCGAGCGGCTGCCGGACGTGGTCGCGCCGGGCCACGAGGACGAGACGGCGACCGGCATCGCCGTGCGCGAGGCGTTGCGGCTGCTTTCTCCCGCCCAGCGGGCGGTGCCGGTGCTGCGGTACTGCCACCAGCTCAGCGAGGAAGAGATCGCCGGTGCGCCGGGCTGCTCGCGCGGCACGGTGAAGAGCCGCGCCGCCCGCGCGCCGGCGGTGGGGAGTCGCCGCGGGTGCCGCCGCCGTGGTGGGGGCCGTGTCCGTGTTCCGGGGCACGCCAGGAGAGAGGTGGAGGAGCGCCCGGTGGCCTCGGCGGAATGTCTGCGGAGCTCCGTGCGGCGGTTGCGAGAAGGCGGGCGGGCTTGGGGGACGTCCGCGGGGAGCCGGGGGCGGGAGTGATCGACTTCATGGCCGCGTCCGCGGCAGTGCAGGTGGCCGCGGGTGCGGTACGGGATCGAGACGGCGAGAAGAGGCGGCTGCTCGGGAGAACCCGGGCGGCCGCCTCTTCCCCGTGCCGGACGTACCTGCTGCCTGCACCGGACCGGGACCGGGAGCGTCGTGACCGCGGCCTCGGCCGCGCGGCAGCTGCTCACGACGACCGCGGTCGAAACGCCGGAAGACGGGGCCCGGTCGGCACGGCGGGCGGGCTTCCGTCACCGACGGCGGCTCAGAAGCCCTTCTGCGCGGGTGGGCGTTACTTGTTCAGGCGCCGACAGCAGTGACACCGAACATCAGGGTCCGACGGCTGACGTCGTAGTGCACGGTCGGTGTGCTGCGCAGGAGGTCCTGGAGGATGTCGGCGTCGTCGGCGTCGACGGTCAGCACCTCTTCCCAGGCGCCTTCGTCGAGTACGAGCTGCAGGGTCAGGGTGCCCCGGGCAGCGGGCTCACCGGCGACCCAGCTGAACTGGTAGTGGCTGAGTTGGCGCACCTTGATGCTGTCGTCCGTGACGGGCTGCGTCACCTTGGTCGTGGCAGCTCTGGGCATGACGTCTCTCCTTGCGTGAGTGATGGCGGATACGGACGGCGGACGGGGCCGTGCCCTGTCCCACGGGCAGCGTGCGGCCGGAGTGCAGGACATGGGCGTTCCCGCCGCGCGGACCACTGGACTCAGGCTCAGGGCGACCGACGACGCCCGCCAGACGAGGCGCCCACTTGGCGGAACCCCACTGAACCACCGCGAGGCCCTCGCCCGCCGCCCATGGCGCCGCGAGGTCCTCGACCGCCACGACCGGTCACTGGTCCGCTGGACCCAGGTCGGCCCGGATGGTGAGACCTTCATGACGGGCGTGAGCAGCGCGGTGCACCGCGACGGTCTGCTCGCCGACGTGACCGGTTTCTTCCTCCCTGCCTGACGACTCCGGCGGGCCGCCACCTGCATGCATCGCTCGACGACTTCGACGGCCGGGCACTGCACGGGTGTGTGAACCGTGCCTGAGCGTGCCCGTTGGCCACATGGGCCAACAGGCGGGTCATCCCCGCGGGTGCGGGGAGCAGACGGTCGCGTCGTCCGGGCCGTGGAAGACGCCGGGACTGTGAGACGGCGGACATGGCGGCTCGGACGGTTCTGCCGTCGTGTTCGGGGTCCATGCTTGCTCAGGACGCTCAGCCAGGGCGGACACGATGGTGCTGCCACGCCCATTCCCGTCTGCCGAACTCTGTTCGAGGGACCGGGCGCCAGGGGTTGCTGTCGCGGACCTCTGCGGTCACCTCAATTTCCGCCTTCGCGCTCGATCGCTCACGCAGGGTGCCGAATGGGGACCGCGGGACCTCCTACCCGGAGCGCTGCCCTCGTCATGGCAGGGTCGCCGTTCGACGAAGGGCACCCGACGAACCAGCCCGCCTTGCGGGGCATCAACGTCGGCAGACCGGGCACTCGTTCGACTGACCGAGCATCGGGGTACGCCATGGCACGCGCCAAGCAGTACGCCGTCGCCGCTTCCGGGCAGTGGACGGACGAGGAGGAAGGCAGGCGCCGCCTGCCCGCCGGAGAGGTGCACGCCTGGGAGCCCGGCATGAACCAGACCGTGTGCGGTCTCTCCCTCAGCCGCTCCCAGCTCGGACGCTTCCCGCACATCACCTGGATGGATACCTTCCCGGAGTCCGGCGGTGCGGCGGATCGCGTCCGGCGCCAGTGTCCGCGCTGCGCCTCCGTCGCCGGGCGTCGCGGTGGCGATGCCCGCCCTCGGTGGCACCGTACCGACCCCAGACCCTGAGCCCCTCAGTCAGTGGCTGGGCTGCACCGACTCGAGCAGAATCCGCCTCTGTCGCCATCGACGTTTCGTGCCGCAGGTGGGAAACCCAGCGGATGGAACGACCGGGACAGGGCGCAGGTGGGAGACGGTGACCGGGCTTGTGCGCGTCGTGCACCCGCGGGCGGGACGCCCACGCGGGTGGGCACGTTCCGGTCCGGAGCCCGGGACGAGGCGTCGTGGATGAGATCGCGCTCACGGCCGGAGAGTTGTACGTCATCGTCCTGCTCCCCGCCGGGGGACGTTCGCCGTCGGGTGGCTCGCCGGCACTGGTACCCGGCGCAGCCGGCTCACCGGGCGGATCACGTCGGCGAAGTTCCGGCGCGCCGAGCGGACGGTCCAGCGATGGGGCGAGCCAGTGGTGGCCGCCTCCTTCCTGACCGTCGGTTTCCAGACCGCCGCCAACTTCCTCACGGGTAGCATGCGCATGCCGTTGCCGCGATATCTCCCTGCCCTACTCGTGGGAGGAGCGGCCTGGGCGCTGATCTACGCGATCGCGGGGCTCGGCGTGTTCGAAGTGCTGGAAAGGCTCTTCGCCGAGCGGACGGTACTCGGGGTGTCCGGCCCCAAGCGGTGACACACGGCGCCTCGTCGACGACGAACAGGGACGGCGCGGCTCGGACCAGGCGCTTGACCAGCTTGTCCTTCGCCAACTGCTAGGCGAAAGCCCGGCCACTTGGTACACCGCCGACTTGCCGGCGCCAGTCGGCATGGCCACGAGCGTGTCACATGCCGCGAGCGCCGCCTCCATGGCGGTCAACTGGCCGGGCCGCAAGGCCCGTCAGCCGGACACGTCCGAGGCGGTTCGGGTCAGCAGGCCCGAGGCGCCCTGTGGACGCCCTGCGGGCGGGGGCACGGTCGTCTCCTGGTCGTCGGTCGACGCGCCGTTCGGTGTCGCGCCCGGTGGCTGTCAGTCGGAGGCGCCGGTCTCGCCGGGCAGCGGCCGGGGCTCCAGGGGGCGGACGGCGGGGCCTTGGATCACGGTGCCGTCGGTGTCGAACCGTGATCCGTGGCAGGGGCACTCCCAGGCCCGCTCGGCGTCGTTGAAATGGACGAGGCAGCCCAGATGGGTGCAGCGCGCGGACACGGCGTGGGCCGCGCCGCTCTCGTCGCGGTAGACCGCGCAGCGCCGGCCGCCGACCCGCACGACGGCCCCCGAACCGGGCGCGATCTCCTCGACGCTGTCCACGTGGGAGGCGCGCAGCCGGTCACCGACGAAGTGCTTGAGGACCGACCCCTGCGCCTTGAGGAGGGAGGGCGTCTCACGAGGGTGCAGGCGCCGGGGATCGTACAGGGAGGCCCAGGGCAGCTCCTCACCTGTGATGTGTGCGGCCAGGAGCCGGCCCGACATGACTCCGTTGCTCATGCCCCAGCCACCGAATCCGGTCGCCACGTACACGTGCCGGGCACCCGGGTGGAAGCGTCCGACGTACGGCACCTGGTCGGTGGTCGTGTTGTCCTGCGCCGCCCACCGGTGGGTGATCCGCGCGAACGGGAAGCGCTCCTCGGTCCAGGCGGTGAGCCGCTCGTAACGCTCGTTCACCTCGCCGGTACCGGGTTTGAACTTCTCCCCGGTGACGATGAGCAGCCGCTGGTCCTCACCGTACGGAGCGGTGCGCACCGACCGGGTGTTCTGCTCCTGCGTGATGTACATGCCCTCCGGGTCGCGTTCGGCGGGCACGGTCGCCGCGACGACGAGCTCACGGTGGGGTTCGAGCCGGGAGAACAGCAACGCTCGGTCGAAGACCGGGTAGTGCGTGGCCACCACGACATCACGGGCGACGATCTCGGCTCCGCCTTCGGTGGTGAGCCGGCATGGCTCTCCCTCGTGGAGCGAGACGATCCGCGTGCGTTCGTACACCTTCCCGCCTTGGCCGACGAGGTCGGCGACGAGTGCCAGAAGGTACTTGCGCGGATGGAACTGCGCCTGTTCCTCCACCCGGACGGCGCCCGCGACGGGGTAGGGCAGGCCGGTGTCCTTCACGAACGACGCGGGCAGTCCGGCCTCGCGCGCCGCGTCCGCCTCGGCCCGTAGCTGGTCGACCGCTCCCGCCGACTCGGCGTACGCGTATCCCGGGAGGCGCTCAAGGTCGCAGTCGATCCCCAGCTCGGCCGCGACGCGCTCGACGTACTCGACGGCCTCCTGCTGCGATTGCGCGTATCGCCTTGCGCCTTCCACGCCGAACGACCTGCGCAGCTGCGCGTAGACGAGCCCGTGCTGGGAGGAGAGCTTCGCCGTGGTGTACCCGGTGACGCCGGCGGCGATGCGGTCGGCTTCCAGCAGGGCGACGCTCCGCCCGGTGCGGGCCAGTTCCCACGCCGTGCAGATGCCGGCGATGCCCCCGCCGACCACCGCGACGTCGACCTCCAGATCGCCGGCCAGGCTGGGGTGCCGGGGGCCCTCCGCGGTCTCCATCCAGTACGACTCGTAGGTGCCGGGCCATCGCGTCATGTCAGCGTTCTCCATTCACAGGTGTCCTCGGGTGCCGCTGCCAGTGGCAGACGGGTCGCCGTTGGCAGACGGATTCCCGCACGTCCGGGTGGGCGGGAAGTGGGAAGCAGGCCTTCATGGTGAGCCGTTGCCCTGGTATTCACCCGGTATGCGGCGTGGCATGGCGTGGCGCGGCTTCGAGCCCGTGGAGCCGGTCGGTGGCGACTGTTTCGGCTTCTCCCGTCCGTCTTCCTGCGGCGGATGGCGGACGCCGCCGACTGCGGTGAGGCGGTCGCCGATGCGCAGTGAGAAGGTGATCAGCCGGACGGTGGCAACCCCGTGGGCCGGTTTCTTTTCTCCATGCGCTTACCGCGGCCAGATGGCCGTCCTGGTGAAGCCCGACGGCCGCCTCGGCTCGCTGTACACGCTCGGCATCAAACCCTTCCGCTATCCAGGGGTCTACCCGGCCCTGATGCGATCCATCGGCCGGGAGTGGCGAGAGAACACGGCGCGCCGGCACCCCCTCCTCGCAGCCCCTCCTCGAACGACACACGATCGGGCGAAGGCACGAGTGATCGTGGTGGAGCCGCTCCACCCGCCACCCCACAGCCCGGTCTCGACTGCCACGCCGATGGCGTCATCCCGCTGGTGTTCACGAAGGCGGACGCCGTCCAGGCTCGCTCGACGCCTGGCTGCGAGAGGTTGAGCTGCCGGCGCCGAAGGCCCCTTCCCCGGGCAGGCGCAGCCGCAGCCGCTGGGCGAGGCCGGGGCCGTCGGCCGCGCCGACCTGGCGCCGGAGTACCTGATCGTGCTGTACCTCTCGCTCATCGACGACCGGAGGATCACGGGCCTGTCGACCGCTGTGATTTCTGGACTCGCTTTCTAGGCAGGTCCGTTGTGGCATGAACGGCGCCAGGCCAGGCTTGCGTCCCGGCCGCGGAAGCGTGCCGTGGGCGCCGGTGCGAAACACCGCGTGGTCTTCGCCGACCGGCTCCTGGCCATGTAGGTCTCGTCCGGCGGAACAAGGCAGGGGCTGACCACTCCGGCTCGGCCTCCACGATCCGGACGTCTTCGGCGATCGGGTCCTCCGCCACCCTGACCCGGTACCGCTCGGCGCCGGGCAGGTCGTACGTGTCGTACGGCGCCATCGAGCTTCCCCCGTAGGTCTACTCCACGCGGTACCGCTCCGCCAGCACGCTCCCCTTCCCTCGCCCGGCCACCGGGGCGCCGTCCGTTCCGGAGGGTATCCGTGACCGACCGGACAGGTCCTAACCGGTCTCTTCCTGGGGCGCCGGAGTGCCCGGGCCGGCGGCCGGGCGGTCCTCGTCGTGCTCCTCGGGGTCTCCCTGCCGCCCGCCGTCCTCGTCGGTCCGAGGGCGCTCGTCTCCAGCGCCCCGGATGTCCGGTGCGTCCGGTCCCGGCGCGGGCAGGTCCGGCGTGACGGCATCGCGAGACGCCGGGACGGGGTCGGGAAGCTCCGGCTCGGTGCTGGGCATAAGAGTCTCCTCCTTCGATTCCACACAGGTTGCACACCCGACTGCCCCTGTACGCGGTCCTCATTCCTTCGCCGTGTCCTGGCACCGTCCGTCGACGTGGTGCGCGGCCCCGGAACGCCGATCGCCACTGGAGGGTGCGGAGGATGAGAGCGGTGACGCCGGGCAGGAGGGCATCGTGACATCGAACACCCTCCGCACGCATCGGAGCACTCCGGGAAACCGCTTCGCCGAGCTGCTGAGACACGCGCGCTCGAACCTGCGGGCCACCGCCGTGCGCCTCTGGGACGACAACATCGCCGACTACGCGGCGGCTCTCACCTACTACGCGGTGCTGGCACTCGTGCCCGCCCTGCTCGTCTCGGTCTCCCTGGTGGGACTGGCCGGGACCGGCACCCGCGAGCGACTGATCCGCGACCTCACCTCCTACGCCCCTCCCCAGTCGGCCCAGGTGCTCCGAGAGGCTCTGGACGGTCTCACCTCGGCGCCGTCCTCCCTGTGGGCGCTGCTCGTCAGCGGCGTCCTGAGCGCACTGTGGTCGGCCTGCAGCTACTTGGCCGTCTTCCGTCGAGCCCTGCACGCGATGCACCGGCTGCCCGACACGCGGCCGCCCCTACGAGCGGCACACGTCCTCGTCCTCACCGCCGGCATGCTGCTGGCCCTGCTCGTCGCGGGCGCCGCCAGTCTCGTCGCGACCGGCCCCGTGGCCCGACGGATCGCGGCGGCCGCCGGCCACTCGGGCACGGGCGCCATGGCCGTCCTGCGGTGGCCGGTGCTCCTGCTGATCGTCACGGCACTGATCCTCATCCTCTACCGGACGGGACCCGCCCAGGCCCGCGGAACGCGCCGGGGGTTCCCGGGCGGCGCCCTGGCGGCGTTCCTGTGGCTCGGTGCTTCGGCGCTCTTCACCCTCTACACGCAGTTCGGGACCTACAGCCGCCTCTACGGTTCGCTGGCGGGGGTCGTCGTCTTCCTCGTATGGCTGTGGTTCAGCAACCTGGCCCTGCTCGCCGGCGCGCAGTTCAACGCGGTGCTCGCACGGACCCGGGAATGAACCGGTGGGGGACCGGTGGGCGCCCGGACCGCCTCGTCCTACGGGGAGCGGCGGATGGGGAGCACCGCGGTCTCCCGGGCGCGCTGCAGCAGCGAGCGCCGCTTCCGGCGATCCGGATCGATCAGTTCGCCGACCTCGAGGTCCTCGTCGTAGTCCGCGTCGATGGTGGCGGTGAACTCGGCGTCCATGACGGCGAGCATCACCTCCTCGTCGTGATCGAGGGAGCGGCGGTCGAAGTCCGTGGAGCCGATCAGGGAGACGACGCCGTCCATGGACATGGCCTTCGCGCGCATCAGGGTCTGCAAGTCCTGCCAGCCGAAACCGGCCGAGCCGCGGACTACCTGCACGACGGCGTTCCCGCTGGGGCGGCGGCTCACGAACCGGTCGCGTTCGTCGAAGAGTTCGGTATGGCATTCGGCCCAGTTCTGGGCGAAGGCGGCGGCGATGCCGTCCACGGCGGGGCCCTGGACCTCGACGCGCGTGTCCCGCCACTCGTCGGGGTCGCGCGCGTCACCGCACCATTCCTCGGCGACCCCGACGCCTCCGGTGAAAGCGGTCCGCTCGTCGACCACGAGGACCTTGCGGTGGCAGCGGTGGTTCCGCTTGAGCGGCGAGAGGGGGAGAGGTCTGCGGAACCAGGCGATCTCGACTCCGGCCCCGCTCATCCGGTCCAGCGGGTTCCGCTCTGTCGGGCGGCTGCCGATCGCGTCCGGCATCGTGGCGAAGATCTCGTCCCCGTCGCGCAGGGGACGCACGGCGTTGCCCTCGGTCGCCGCGACGCCGATGAGCCGCTCCAGACGCCGGCGTATGCGGTGGATCCGTTCGTCCGCCGGGCCGCCGGTGGCGGTCGCAGCCGTTGCACCGCTGAGTGACGGCTCTCTACCGGACATACCGGCACTCCTCGGTCGGGCCATTCATGTGTGAGACGAGGCGCTCGAGGATCTCGTCCGCGGTTTTGGTCCGGACACAGGGCTTCGGGCCGGTGTTCATGCGGCGAGCCGGATCCGGATGTCCTGCTCCAGGGTCTGGACGGTCCTGTGCACGCCTCGTCGTATCCGCTTGTTCGTCAGCCGGCGGTCCATCGCTCCCCATGAGGTTGAGCCAGGACGATCCGGTCGGGGTGAAGTGCAGGTGGAAGCGTGGGTGTGCCAGCGGCCACGACTTGATCGCCGGGGTCTTGTGGGTGGCGTAGTCGTCCGGCACGAGGTGGGCGTCGAGACCGTCCGGCACCTCCCTGCCGAGCTCGGTGAGGAACTTCCTGAACTCCTCGGGGCGTGGGGGCGGTGGAGCGGTCCGATCACCTTGCCGGTTGTGACCTCGAGTGCGGCGAAGAGGGGCCCGCCACCGGCCCCTCGCATGGGCGGTCGAGCCAAGCCGCGACATCCTTCACCGGCACCTTTCTCCCGAGGGTCCCGGGCGCGCGCTGCAGCGCGCGTCATGGAGATATCCGACTGGTTCGTCGGAATCGCCCTCGGCCTGACCCCGCAGACAATTCCTACCGGCGCTCGCAGTAGGGGCCGCTGAGGCGTGACGAGGGCGGGCGGGCCGTGCGACACCGGGTGTGAATGCCGTTGCTACGGCCGGAATGGTGACGGCTGTCCTGACGAGCTGTTCGGACGACGCCGGCAGGTCTCCTGCCGCACCGCCGTCGCCCTCCCGAACGCAGGACCGGCACGGCCGACCGAGCGTCCGCTCGTTCTGTGACGTTCTGTGACGAACCGGGCACCTGGGCGGCAGGCGAATACGCTCGGCGAAGGCGGGCACCCGTACGGGCACAACGACGGCGTCGATCGCGGGCGGGGCCGATCGGAGACCATGTCCAGTCGTCGAGGGGAATCGCCGTGACCATTCGGATCGGGGTCGAGGAAGAGTTCCACGTGATCGACGTCGAGAGCGGGGAACTCGTCCCACGAGCCGACGCGGTACTCAGCAGACTCCCTGGGCGAGCGGACGGATACGCACGGGAGCTGCCGCGGTCGGTCGTCGAGTCCAACAGCGGGGTACACGGGTCCCTGGAGGACCTCGCCGCGGACCTGTCCGCCTCACGTGCACGGCTCGACAGGGCCGCCTCCTCCCAGGGCCTCGCGATCGCGGCCGCGGGCACCGCTCCGCTGACCCGGCTCGGCACCGTACCGCCGACCGACGACGACCGGTACCTGCGTATGACGGACGAGTACCGTCGGCTCGCGGACGAGCAGCTGATATGCGGCGCGCAGGTGCACGTGGACGTGCCGGACCGGGACACGGCGGTCCGGGCGATGTGCGCCGTCGGCCCGTGGCTGCCGCCGCTCCTGGCGCTGTCGGCGAGCTCTCCTTTCTGGCTCGGCGAAGACACCGGCTACGCGAGCTGGCGCACGATGGTCTGGCAGCGCTGGCCCACCTCCGGTCCGCCGGCGTGCTTCGCCGACGCGGAGGAGTACGACCGGACGCTGGACGAACTGGTCCGCTCGGGTGTCATCAGCGACACCGGGATGATCTACTACGACGTCCGTCCCTCGGCACATCTGCAGACCCTCGAGCTGCGCATCAGTGACGCCTGCCCCCGCGTCGAGACGGTGGTGCTCATCGCCGCGCTCTTCCGCGCGCTCGTGACCGATGCCTGCGACATGGTCCTGGCCGACGGGAGAACCGGGTGCGACGGCCGTCACGAGTGGCTGCGCGCGGCCACCTGGCGCGCCGCCCGGTCAGGCCTCGAAGGCGACCTCGTCGACCCCGTCACCCGGCTCGCGGCCCCCGCTCCCGCGGTCGTACGCGACATGCTGCGACGGCTCCGCCCCACCCTTGAGTCGTATGGGGACTGGGAGACCGTGCACTCCTCGGCGGAGGCGGCCGTGGCCCGCGGCAGCGCCGCCCACAGACTGCGCCGGAAGGCGGCGCGGAAGGACCTCCTCGCGGGCCTGGACGACATCCTGACCGAGACCCGGGGAGGAGAGCCTCGGCTCGGCCGAGGCAGTCCGTTCCGCGGACGACGCATCCAGCACCTCCGTGCCCGACGTGCCGCCCGGGCGGCGGCGAGCACCCCATGAGAGGCGAACACCCCATGAGAGGCGAACACCCCATGAGACATGGAGGACGCGATACGAGACGGGAGAACGCGATGGCGGAGCGATCCGGGATCCGTTCACCGCTCAGGGCGACCCGGGACCTCCCGGGCCCACGACGGGCACGGCGCACACCTCACACACCACGACCTGACAAGGATATGCGGATCATGCGAAAACCCACCGAACCATCCCTTGCCTCTGTCTCTGTGACCACGCCATCCGTCCGTCTCGCGAACCTTCCGGGAGGTCCGGCGTGTGCGGCGTGAGCGGAGAGATCCGCTTCGACGGCGGACGGCCCGACCTGGCCGCCGTGGAGCGGATGAGGGACCGGCTCGCGGCCCGGGGACCCGACGGCCGCGGTCTCTGGTCCCGGGGCGCCGTCGCCCTCGGTCATCAGCGGCTGAAGATCATCGACCTGTCGGAGCGTGCGGCCCAGCCGATGACCGACGACGAGGCGGGTCTGACCTGCGTCTTCAACGGCTGCGTCTACAACCACGAGCAGCTGCGTGAGGAGTTGCGGGGGCTGGGCCACCGCTTCGCCACCACCTCGGACACCGAGGTGGTCCTGAAGGCGTACCGGCAGTGGGGCACCGACTTCGTCCGGCACTTCGCCGGCATGTTCGCCGTGGCGGTGGCCGAACACGCCACCGGCAGGCTGGTCCTCGCCCGTGACCGGCTGGGCGTCAAGCCCCTCTACCTGGCCGCGGGGCCGGGGCGGCTGCGGTTCGCCTCGACCCTCCCGGCCCTCCTCGCGGGCGGCGGGGTGGACACCACGCTCGACCCGGTAGCGGTGCACCACTACATGAGCTGGCAGTCGACGGTGCCGGCCCCCCGCACCGTGCTCGCCGGGGTGCGCAAACTCCCGCCCGCGACCGTCCGGGTCGTGGAACCGGACGGCACGCACCACGACCACCGCTACTGGCAGCCCTCCTACACGCGCCGGAGCGAATACGCCGGGATGGGCCCCGAGGAGTGGCGGGACGCCGTGCTCACGGCGCTGCGCACCGCCGTACGCCGCCGGATGGTGGCCGACGTACAGGTCGGCGTCCTGCTCTCCGGCGGTCTGGACTCCAGCCTGATCGTCGCCCTGCTCGCCGAGGAGGGGCAGAAGGACCTCGCCACCTTCAGCGTGGGGTTCGAGTCGGAAGCCGACGAGGAGGGCGACGAGTTCGCCTACTCCGATCTGGTCGCACGGCACTTCGCGACCGACCACCACCAGCTGATGGTGCCCTCGGACCGGGTGTCCACCGCCCTGGACGGCGCGGTCGCCGCCATGAGCGAACCGATGACGAGCCACGACGTCGTCGCCTTCCACCTCCTGTCGGAACTGGTCTCCAAGGAGGTCAGCGTCGTGCAGAGCGGCCAGGGCGCCGACGAGGTGTTCGCCGGCTACCACTGGCACCCGGCGCTGGCCGAGGTCACGCGTGAGGAGGAGCCCGAGCGGTACGCCGAGGTCTACTTCGACCGACCGCACTCCGAGCTGGCGAGAATCCTCCAGCCGCACATGCTGCCCGGCGGCGATCCGTCCCGGGAGTACATCCGTACGCACATGGCGGCGCCCGGCGCCGAGACGGCACTGGACGCCGCGCTTCGCACCGAGACCCACGTCATGATGATCGACGACCCCGTCAAGCGGGTCGACAACATGACCATGGACTGGGGCCTGGAGGCCCGGGTGCCGTTCCTCGACCACGAACTGGTCGAGCTGGCCGCTGCCTGTCCTCCCGGACTGAAGCTCGCCCACGGCGGCAAGGGCGTACTGAAGGACGCCGGACGGACGGTGCTGCCCAGAGGCGTCGTCGACCGGCCGAAGGGCTACTTCCCGGTGCCCGCCATCCGGTCCATGGCGGCGCCGGTCCTGAACCGCGTACGGGACGCGATGACCGCGCCCGCCGCACGCGGACGAGGACTCTTCCGGGACGAGTACGTCGACGCGCTCCTGAAGGCACCGGAGAGCCACCGTACGAAACGAGGGGCCAACGCCCTGTGGCAGGTAGCGTTGCTGGAGATATGGCTGCAGACGCACGGCATCGACTGACCGCGGAAAGCGCGTCCGGGGTTCTCTCCGGGCCCTCGGCGCAGGCGCTGGTCGCCGCCGCGGGCCCCCAGGACGCCACCGGAGGACTGGTCGCGCACGCCTGCTGGTACCCGACGGCGGATCCGGGCGGCGAGCGCGTGGCCTTCATCTGCGACCGGGGAGGGGTGCCCCAGCTCTGGACGGGACCGGTGGGCGGCGAGGAGGTCCGCCTGCTCGACGCCGGGCCGGATCACGTCACCGAGGTGTCCTGGTCCCCGGACGGCCGATGGATCGCCTACACCGTCGCTCCGGGCGGCAGCGGGCACACCCGGGTGCTCTGCGTCCGCCCCGACGGCTCCGACCGCAGGATCCTGGCCGGCGCGGAACCGGGCACCTCGGCGTACCTCGGCTGCTGGGCCCCGGACGGCTCCGCCCTGGCGGTCACGACAGCCGAACCCGTGACCGACCGGCCCGACCTCGGCGTCCTGGGCGAGCTCCCCGCGGGCTGGACGGAACGCGACGGTCACGCCACGCTCCTCGGCCCCGGCGCGCACGGCGCCGAGGACGGCGGCCCCCCGTTGCGCGACCGGCTCACGGCCTACCTCCTCGATCCGGCGGGGACCACCGCCCCCGTCCTGCTCGCCGACGAGAGCGAGGCCGCGACGCTCCGGGTGTGCGACGTCAGCCAGGACGGCAGCCTGGCCCTGCTGCGCCGCGGGCCCCGCGGGCGCCGTGAGGCGGTGGTGGTCCGCGTCTCCGACCGGACGCCCGTCTGCACGCTGCCCGTCGCCGACGGCGACCCGTGGATCGGCCGTTTCTCGGCGGACGCCCGTACGGTATGGCTGCGCAGCGATCACGACAGGGAGTTCGCCGCGCTGCTCGCCCTGCGCCTGGACGAGACGGGAGAAGCGATGGACCTCCGCGTGCACGCCCGGCGCCCCTCCTGTGACCTGGAGCTGCTCGCCGTCGTGGAGAACGGCGGACGAGCCGTGCTCTCGTGGAACGTCGGGGGGACGAGCGCGCTGGAGACGCTGTCGCTCGGCGCGACCGGGGTGGCGCCGCCCGTGCCCCGGGCCGTCGACCTGGAGCACGAGGTGGTCACCCGCGTCACGCCGGCCGGACCACGGGGGATGCTGGTCGCGCTGTCGGGCTCGCAGCGGAGGCCCGGGGTGTGGCACCTGCCGGGCACGGCGCCGCCGAGGCGTACACCGTGGTCGGCCCGGGACACCGAGACCGTCCCACCGGGACGGCCCCCGGTGAAGCCGGTGCCCATGCGTCCGACGGCCCCTGACGGGCTGCTCCTGGGAGGCTGGTACCACCGGGCCCCCGGCCGTGCGGCCGGCGAGCCCGCGCCCTGCGTGCTGCACCTCCACGGCGGCCCGGAGGAACAGGAACGTCCCGTCTTCGACCCGCTGTACCACGAGCTGCTCGGCCGGGGCCTCGACGTCTTCGCCCCGGACGTCCGCGGGTCGTCCGGCTGGGGCCGCTCGTTCCGGGACGCCGACCTCCAGGAAGGGCGCTTCGCCGCGATCGAGGACGTCGCCGCCTGCGTGGCGCACGTGGTCGAGGCCGGACTCGCCGACCCCCGCCGCCTGGCCGTCATGGGGCACTCGTACGGCGGTTACCTGACCCTCGCCTCCCTGGTGTGGCACCCCGAGCTGTTCCGCACGGGCGTCACCGTCTGCGGCATGTCGGACTTCGCCACCTTCTTCGCCGGCACCGAACCGTGGCTGGCGGAATCGGCCGCCCACAAGTACGGCCACCCCGACCGGGACCGGGCGCTGCTGCACGCGCTGTCCCCCATGAGCCGCGTCGACGCCCTGCGCGTACCGCTGCTCGCGGTCCACGGCGAACACGACACCAACGTCCCGCCGCGTGAATCCGAGCAGATCGTCCACGCGGCCCGGGAACGCGGTCTGGAAGCCGAACTGCTCCTGCTCCACGGGGAGGGTCATGACTTCCGGCGCGCCGAGAGCCGACGGCTGTTCCGGCGAACCGCCGCGGACTGGCTCCAGCGGTTGCTCACCGTATGACGCGCACGGTCCGGCGCCGGTCCGGTTGCCCGCCGGGCCGGTGGGCAGACGCGCAGCGCGGACATGGGCGCGGCGACCGCGGCGACCACGAACCGGACGCAGGCGGCCGCCCGAGGCGCGGGCAGCGGCCGGAGAGGTGACGGGATGAGCCGGCAGGAGAAGTCCGGGGGCCGGGCGGGGTACGGGCGGGCGCGTGACCAGGGAGAGCCCGGATCCCACTCGGGGACCGAGAGCCGGGCACGCGAGCGCGTCGTTCCCGGTGTGGCAGCCGCGCGCGAGGGCTGCCACCGGCGAGACACCCGAAGCGGTGAACCGCTGAAGGGGGTCGAGGCGAACACCGAGGACGAGGAACGCGGGGACGCCCGGGGCGAGGCCGGAGGCTGAGCCTCGGCGCCGGGCCCGCGCCGAGGACGGTGCGGGAGGACGGACGGCCCCGGTGGGGCCGTCGACGAGATGGGGAGGCGCAGCGATCCCCGGATTCGAGAAAGGCCCTCCATGTCACAGCTCCCGGAGACCTTGTACGCCCGTGTCCGGCAGGAGGTGGCCGCCCGCGCGGACCGGCTCTGGGAAGTGAGCCTCGCCCTGCACCGCGAGCCGGAGACGGCCTACGAGGAGCACCGAGCGGCTCGCCTGCTGGCGGGCGAACTCGAACGGGAGGGTTTCGAGGTGGAACGCGGGGTGGCCGGTCTGCCGACCGCCTTCCTGGGCCGTACGGGATCGCCGGCGGAAACGCGAGAAGGGCCTGTCGTGGCTCTCCTGATGGAGTACGACGCGCTGCCGCTGCTCGGGCACGCCTGCGGTCACAACCTGATCGCGGCGGCGGGTCTGGGCGCCGCCCTGGCGGTACGGGCCGCACTCGGCGAGATCGGGGGAACGCTGCTGGCCGTCGGAACGCCTGCGGAGGAGCGGGGCGGCGGCAAGGTCGTGGAGGTGGCCGCGGGGTTGTTCGAGGGGGTGGACGCGGCTCTCATGTTCCATCCGGGCGTCTACGACTGGGCGTGGGCACCGCTGACGGCCAGTGCGCAGGTGAGGGTGGGGTTCCACGGGCGAGCCGCACACCCGACGGGCAGCCCCACGGAGGGGATCGACGCGCTGGGCGCGCTGATCCAGCTCTTCAACACCCTCGGCGTGCTGCACAAGCGGCTTCCCCTGGGCTCCCACGTCCAAGGCATCGTGACGGACGGTGGCCGGGCCACGAACATCGTCCCCGAATACGCGGAGGGCCTGTTCGGGCTGCGCGGCGGGACCACGTCCGCCCTGGAGGCGCTGGTGGAGGAGCTCCGCTCGTGCGCCCAGGGCGTGGCGCTGGCCACCCGTACCCGGGTGGAGGTGACCGACGTAGGAGGGCGGTACGAGCACTTCCGTGACAACGAGGTGCTGTCTGACCGGTTCGCCGCTCATCTCGACCGGGCGGGCATCCGGCTGACGCAGCCCACGGCGGGCGTGTACCTGGGCTCGTCCGACATCGGAAACGTGAGTACGCGGGTGCCCGCGATCCATCCCTTCGTCGCCGTCATGGGGTCGGACGGATCCGACCACACGCCCGAGTTCGCGGAGGCCGCGGCCGGACCGGAGGCGCGGCGGGTGATGACGGCCGCCGCGGAGGCACTGGCGTGCACGGCGGCCGACGTGCTCCTGCTCCCGGACGTGTCGGAGCGGGCTTGGGCGCGCCTGCGGGCGAAGGCGGCCGCGGGACAGTGACGGCGCCGGCGCGTGCGAAGCCGCCGGGCCGCAAGGTACGCGGACGTGCCTCCCGGCGGCAGTTCGCGCTCCACGTACCCGGCCGACGGCGTAGGCCCCGACCCGCCGGAGAAGCCGGCCACGTCCGCCGCCTTCGCCCGGCCCGGTCCGTCTCACCCGCCACCCAACGGGTGACCCCGCTCTGAGGTCGCCGCGGCGGGGAAAGGCCTGCCCGGCCGGTCCAGGGCCAGGGACCCTCTGCTCCGGGTCCTGCGACATTCCGGGTTCCCGGCGGATCGAAGGACATGAACGCCCACGCCGCTGCTTCGCGCACTCCGTCGGAGACGGTTCGTGCCCCACCCTCCCGGTGAAGGGAGCGGTGTGTCCTCCCCTGTCCCCAGCCGGAAGGGGTGCCGCGCGCAACCACCGGCTCGACATGATGTGGAAGGGTGCGCCGGCGTCGGGCACCATGAAGACATGAGCCACGGATTCACCACCCGCACCCTGGACATCACCACCGGAACCTCGGAGAAGGTCTACGACCTGACCCGGGAGTGTGCGTCCTTCCTGGCGGACGTGGCGGAGGGCCGTGACGGACTCCTGAACGTCTTCGCGCCACACGCGACCATGGGTGTCGCGCTGATCGAAACAGGAGCGGGGAGTGACGGCGACCTGCTGACGGCCCTTCACCACCTGCTCCCCGCCGACGAACGCTGGCAGCACCGCCACGGAAGCCGAGGCCACGGCCGCGACCACGTGCTGCCGGCCATCGTTCCACCCCACGCGACCCTCCCCGTGATCAACGGCGAACTGGCCCTCGGCACCTGGCAGTCGGTCTGTCTGGTAGACACGAACAAGGACAATGCCAACCGTCAGGTGCGGTTGAGTTTCCTGGGGTAGGGGTCATGCCGGGCATGTCTCATGACCATGCCGTCCCCGTGAAGGCAGCAGAGGACCGGCAGCCGTCCCACGGCTGCCGGTGGGCCGGCACAGCGGCAGCGGCGCATCGGTGGTGCCGCTGCCGGTCGGACGAGCGAGGTGCTCCTCGAGGGTGGGGGCGCCGCCGCGGCGCGGCTCGTCCGGGGCCGGCGTGACGCGGCCGCGGCTCGGACTTACGACACGACTGCTTTCCTGTGGCGGCCGGTGTGTCGGGCAGCGTTCACGCACATCGGACCGCGGCTTGATGACACGGCGCGCGCGTCTCGCCGCGAGGGGCGCGCGAGTGGTGGAAGGGGAGGTGTCGTACCTGGACGTCGGGGAGGGCCGGTTGCGGGATGTGGTGCCGGCCGACGGGCGTCGGTCGGACATCGGCAACGTGGTGGTCGCGCCCCGCTTCACCGCCCGGCTCGACGGGTTCGGCGGGCTGGGAGTGGAGACCGCGGAGCTCCAGCTCTTCGGACAGGTCGCGGGCAGCCACGTCGTGACGGGCCCCCAGGGGGCGGCGAGCGTGGCCGGCGTGTACGCGGCCGGCAGCATCACCAGCCTCACGGAGACCGCTCGCTCTCTCCGGCCGCTGGGTGGTCTGGAGTAGTTCAGGGGCCGATCCCGTGTGTTCGTGCTCGACGTCGCCCACGACGAGCACGGCGGCGGGCATGAACACCAGCCCCGTGAACACTCCGCTGACGAGCAGTGGGCCGGGTACGGAGATGGGGTGTGATCCGGGACATCACGAAGATGCCGAGGGTCATGGGCGCGAAGGCGGGTCCGGCCCGAGGCGGGCTGAAGTCCAGTACCCGCTGGAGGTGGTGCACCGCGAGGAGAAGACCGGCGTCTGCGAACCGGAGCCCAGGGCGGTGACGGCGAGCCCGCGGAGCCGCCGCCGGATGCGGGGCGCAACGTGTTGCCGCATCGGGAGGCGATCGTGGGTCGGCGGGCCGACCGGCCGCGTTGCGGACCGCCGACCGTGTCACCGAGATGACCTCCGGCTACGAAGATCTTGCCGGAGCCACTTTCATGTGTATGCCGAGACGCAGACCCGCCCCCGCCGGGAGTCGCCCCCGTGCGGCTGACAGGTAGGTATGGGTGAGGGAGGAAGGCGGGGTGCAACGGCGCGGCACGGGTCGATCAGCCGAAGGCCTTGACCGCCTGGTAATAGGTCCATGCCGTGCTGTTGCACGTGGTCTTCGTCGCGCCGCTGTAGTTGAGGCACACGCGCTTGAGGTCCTCGTACAGGGCGCTGTCCAGACGGGACTTGTTGGCGCTGAAGGTGCCGGCGGCCTTGTAGTTGCGGTAGCCGAAGTCGTGTCGGGCGCACGACATCGAGAAGGGGAAGCCGAGCGGGTTGTCCGGCGAGGTGGAGCAGTAGTCGGTCGACCAGTCGAAGGCGTAGGCGGACCAGGCGCCCTGGTTGGCTCGGGCGGCGGCCCAGAGGTTGTAACTCGACGCGCTGGTCTGCGTCCAACTGGAGAGCACCTGGGGCTTGTCGGCAGGGGCGGCCGTGGCGGCAGGGGCGGTGGCGACGGTGGCGAACAGGGCGAGGGCCGAGGCGGACAGGCCGATGGAAAGTCTCTGGTGCATCCCACACCTCCATGAGACCGCGGCCCGCCTTTCGGGCCGCAGGTACATGACAAGATGATTGACGGGGTGACAGCGTTTGTACAGACCTCGGCGTGCCGGCCTTCGCGTGGAGTCGTCGGCGGGACCAGCCCGCAGGGCGGACGGACCGGGCGGAGCGGACAGGCCCGGGGGCCCAGGGGCGCACCGGAGCCATCTGGTTCCGAGCCTCCCCGGCCGGAGAGGCACGTCCATGGCACCACCGCTGGTGAAGCGGTGCCTGCCGGCTGCGCCGACCACGGCATCGGGGGTGTGGCGGAGGGCCCGCCCCGGTGGCCTGTGCGGGGCAGGGGCAGCCGGCGGGCGGGACGCCGTGGCGGGGGTCAGCGGCAGGCGCCGGTGTCGTCCGCCGTGCCCGGGAAGGCCGCGGCCTTCGTCTGGGCGAAGTTGGCCACGAACGCGTCGTACACCGCGGGCGTGGTGATCCGCAGCATCGTCTCGTCGTTGTCGCGCAGGGCCGGGCCGCTCCAGTTGTGGCTGCCGGTGAAGACCAGCTTCTCCCGCGCCCCCGCGTACATGCCGTCGATCATGAGGTTCTTGGAGTGCACGATGCGGTTCGGGGTGCCGGAGACGGAGTCGTGGTCGTGCTGGTAGCAACGGGGGGTGAGACGGGACTGGCCGTGGAGGGCGTTCCAGGTGCCGGTGTCGGTCTCGCTGTAGACGATGTCGACCGTGCAGCCGGCCGCCGCGAGGGAGCGCAGTTTGTCGGCGACCGCCTGGCGGGTGATCTTCAGCATCGCCACGCGGATCGCGGTGCGATGGGCCCCGGCCGAGTCGCTCCAGGTGCAGCCGACGTTGTCGAGGGTGTTGACGACGGTGTCGGTCTCGTCGGTGGTTCCGGCGCGCGGGAAGAAGTACGCCTTGTAGTCGCCCGCGCCGGCGTACGTGTAGTCCCAGGCGGCCCGGTTCTGCTGCGTCAGTTTGGCGAAGTACGAGGTGTACGCCGCGTAGAGGGTGGGGTTGCCGGCGAAGCCGACGGCGCTGTTCCAGTAACGGGAGTAGTTCGAGGGGGTCAGGTTCGAGGTCGTCTGCAGGACGACCTGTGTCGCCGCGCCGCCGCCGACGCTGCTGAACAGCAGGAACTTGTTGTGGTTGATCCCGCTCGTGGTCGAGCCCAGGCACGACCGGTCCTTGGCGCACAGGGTGACGTACGAGCTCTTGGCGATGTCGGTGCCGAGCGCCGCCTTGAGCGTGTCGTACGACGAGGGGTCGCCCTCCGGGGCGCTGACCGTCGTCTCGTCGAGGACCACCTGGACGGCGATCCCGCGGGTGCTGTGGGCACTCGCGAGGTCCTGGGTGATGGTGGTGTCCCACAGGTGGTACATCGCCATGCGGATCGTCGAGCCGTCGTCGGCGGCCGCGATGAGTTCGCGGACGCGGTTCTTGATGGCGTTCTGCGCGGCCGGGTCGGCGGACGTCGGGGTGTTGAACAGCGGCCCGAGCGCCGGTACGGCGGCCGTCTCGGCCGGCGCCGTCTCCTCGGCGGTGGCGCTCTGCGCGGAACCGATGGCGCCTGCGGTCAGCACCAGGGCGATGACGGCCGCTGACAGGCGTCTGCGGAGGCTGGTCCTCATGAACTCTCCTCGTAGGAAATCCACTTGTAGTGATCATGACTCTAGTGCCGCTTCAGGCAACGTTCGCCTCGTCCTGCCGGGCGGGGCGGCGGCAGGCAGATGTCGGATGTGGTCCGCGTAGTCTCGTGGGACGCATTCTCATCTGAGCTTCGAGAACCCTCCGGTTCTGCCTCACGAGGTGGTGATCGAGACGGTGGAGCGGGCTCTGCGTGACCGCTCGGTGAAGGGCGAGGCGGCGGGCGTCCTGGTCGGGGCTGCGTTGAACGACGACGACGTGGAGTTCGTCGAGCACTGGTACGTGCGGGTCGGGACGCGGGCAGTGCCGGGAAGCCCACTGCTCGGGCCGGCCGGCCTGTGCCTGGGGCACACCGCTCGACGCTTCGGGCGTCTCAGCGATGAGGCCCTCGCGCCGGCGAAGTCGCCGGCGGCGCGGGTCGAGGCCGACCCGGCGGACGCGGACGGGCGGGCCCTCGACGGTTATGGCGATGCCCGGAGCTTCCTGCACCTGTGGTGACGCCGCCTGCCGCACCGGGTCAGGCGGCGTCGGCCCTGCTCACAAGAGCTTTGAGGCGCTTGTCGGTGGCGTTCTCGTTCCGCCGGATGACGTAGCGGCGGATCATGCTGCCCTGGGCCCGGTGGCTGGGGTGGTCGGTGCCGTCGAGCGTGAAGTGGCGCAGGGAGCGCGGGTAGCGGCAGAACTCCAGGAACCTCGACCTGTTCTTCGTCTTCTCGACGTGGCCGTAGAGCTGGTCCTTGCCCAGGTCGTAGGCGGCGAACAGGTGCCGGACCCCGTGTGGGCGGGTGGAGGTCGCGCGGCGGCGCGGCCGTGGTTCGCGCTCGGGGTCCTTGTGCTTGCCGCCGCGTTCTGCCCACTGACGACCAGGACGGGGCTGGAGGTTGAGCGGCCCAAGCTCGTCCAGGCAGAATGCGACCTCGGCTCGCCCGGCTCGGGAAGGACCTCGCCGTCGGCGATGGCGTAGAGGTACTCGACGCGGGCCTTCTTGGCCTCGTAGCCGGGATCCTTCGAGGTCTTCCAGGGCAAAGGAGACGCCCTCTGGCGTCACGCCCCGCGTGGTCGGCGTGGATGCGTTCGCACAGCGCAAGGGCCGGGTCTACGGATCGGTGTTCGTCGGCGTCGAGACACGGTCGAGACACGTCGGCCGGTGGACCTCCTTCCGGACCGAGGGGCGGACGCGTTCGCGGCCTGGCTTTCCGGGCAGCCCGGCACCGCGTCTGCCTGCGACCGGCACCGGCACCGGAGGAGGCCCAAGGGCGTCACATCCGTCCATGCCGTCGCCGTGGCCGACAGGGCACCGGCCCGCCGAACGTACCCGCGCCAAGCATGCAACCGTCCACGCGCTCCTGCCCGCCGGCCACAGCAGACGGTCCATGCCCGGCAGGTCGGCATGGGCTTCAGCACGGTCCTTCGTTCTGCCCGTGCCGCTGAGCCGAAGTGGATCGAGGCCGCGACGACCGCCGGCCTGCCCAGCCTCCAGCGATTCGCCCGGCATCTGGAGCGAGACCTCGACACCGTCACTGCCGGACCCTCGCAGCCGTGGAACTCCGGAGTCGTCGAGGGCCATGCCGACCGGATCAAGATGCTGAAGCGTCAGATGTTCGGCAGCGCAGGCTTCGAGCTCCTCCGCAATCGAATCCTGCTCCACTTCTGAAGTTGCTCAGGACGCATCGTCGGTGAGCCCGAAGTCCTCTGGGAACTCCTTCAGGGACCAGAACCCATCAGGTCCGGAAGAGGGGCGTGACGTCGCAGCGGTCGAGTCCCGTGCAGTCGAGCGCGTCGGCGCACAGGAGGTCGACGCGGCCGTCCTCACTCCCTCGGGGAGAGGGGCGGTGGCCGTTCGCCGAGCTGGGCGGGCCGGTGGGCGGGCGCACTGCCGAGGGCGTGAGAATGATCTACGCCATGACATGCCACCGTAAAAGAACAGGAGATCGGAGAGCCATGCGGAGAACCGCCATGAGGCTGCTGCTGGTCGGGGCACTGATCGGGGGACTGTACGGACAGCTCCTCGCCGGGGCGCCTACCGCAGTGGCAGCCCCGCCGCTGCCCACCACCGGAGCGGTGTTCAACGACCCGACCGGTACGCCTGAGCAGCAGAACGCCGTCAAGCAGCACATCATCGACGCCATCGAAGCCACCGAAGGCGGCCGGACGCTCCGCGCCTCGATGTACGCCCTGACGGACGCCGACTATTCCGGTGCACTGCAGCGCGCACACGCCAGAGGCGTCCAGGTGCGCGTCGTCCTCGACCACTCCGAGTCGGACTCGCCCGCCGCCGTGGCACTGACCGATGCCTTGGGCACAGACATGACCCAACCCTCCTGGGTTCACATCTGTCCCACCGGCCGCGCCTGCATCGCCGACACCGACGCGGCGTGGAACGACGGCACTCCGCCCGTCAACCCCATCAACCACAACAAGTTCTTCACCTTCTCCCGTGTCGGCGCCGCCGGTCTCGCCGAGGACGTGGTCATACAGACCTCGGCCAACCAGACTCCCGGCAACACCACCAGGTTCTGGAACAACGCCTACACCTCGGTCGGCAACACCGAGCTGTACACGGCATATGTGAACTACTTCAACGACCTGGCCGCCGAACGCAGGGACACGAACTACTTCCGGCAGGCCAGCACCGCAGGCGCGGAGAAGTACTACTTCTTCCCCCAGTCCTCCGGCGACATCGTCGTCGACATCCTCGACAACGTCACTTGCACGGGTAACACAACGGTGGGCTCCGACTCCCACAAAACGGTCGTGCGCATCGCCGCCTGGGCGCTCCACCGCTCTGCCGTCGCCCAGAAGCTCCGCACTCTTGCCGACCAGGGCTGTTGGATCGAGATCGTCTACCGCGAGAGCAACCAGCTCACCACCCTCGCCCACCCCCGCATCCGTCCGTACAAGCTGCTCCTCGACAAAGGCACCACGACCACCGGCGACGACATGTTCGTCCATTCCAAGTACCTGCTCGTAGAAGGCAACTACGCGGGCCGCCCGGACACCAAGTGGACCTTCACCGGCTCCCACAATCTCGACGTGTCCTCGCTGCGGGAGAACGACGAGGCGCTGCTGCGTATAGCCGGTGACGCCGTCCACGACGCGTATCGCGCCAACTACTACGCCATGCGGAGTCACGCCACCCTGACCGACTGAACCACGGTCGGCCCTCGCCGCGGCCGACCGGGAGGACACCGCGGCAGGACCGGTCGGCCGCGGCGACCCCGGCAATGAGGCCGGCACCGCCGCGAGCACGCGGGGTGCCGGCCTTCGTCGTGACGATGCGGTCAGCGGGCCCGGCTCCGAGGACCGCATCCTCACCGGTGGCTTCGGCGGCGACTCGATCCTGAAGAGCACCGAGTGCGGCACCGCCGCCTTCGTCTCCTGCGACTGGCCGAGTCGAACGTGTTCCGCGAGGTCCGCGCTCGCGTACCCGGCCACGTCGCCGCCCGGTGGTGTCCCGCCTGGCGAAGACCGGCCAGACGTGGTCGAAACGGCGTGGTCGAGCGGCTACCGCCGCTTGCGCGACTGCAGGTACCACGCCGCGACCAGACCGACAACCACCAGAACTACCAGTATCTTCATGGCGTCATCCTGCCCCGGCCGGGTCGCCCCATGCTCGCACCGACCCACGTGGCGCACGTCCGCACCGGCGCTCGCCGCTCAGCCCTCCGCCAGGCGCCACAGGGGCCACACGGCACTCCGGGGTCCCCTCCCACAGCGTGTCCGGTAGAGGACGAGGGCCTCCGGGGTCGTGAGGTCGAGCTCCTCGGTGATCCTGCGGGCGGTGACGTAGCCAAGGCCCTCGGCAAGCCGTGACCGCTCCCACGCGGTGAACCGAACGAGGACGGTCTCCGGGTCCGCCGGCGGGCGCGGCTGCGGCACGGTCGGTGCGTGGGCGGCCCGGTGCCGTTCGCGTGCGATCTCGGAGAAACCGCACACCGCCTGCGAGGTCTTCTCGGCGTTCTCCGGACTGGGGCAGAGGATGAGCGCTCCTGCCGGCGGGCTGAGTCGGAGCGCCTCCTCGCAGCCGAGAGCGCCAGGAGCCGCGCGGCTGACCCCTTCCTCCTTGAACGTGCGGATCGCCGCGTCGACCGACCGGCCGTCCCACACCCGCCCCAGGGAGAGGCCCATGTTCGACTCCACTCAGCAGCCCGCCCCGGAACCTGCCGTGACCTTCCTGCGCCGCCACGGAGCGATGGCCGTGACCCTGGTCCGCCGCCGGTAACCGGCTCCGCGCCCGCGACCCCTGGCACGCACCGCGCGTACCCGGCTCGCCGGCTACGGCCTGCCGGCGGGCTCCGGATTCGCTCCGGGCCGCGGAGGAACCGCCCCCGCCGCCGGCTCCGCCCCGGGTCTCGGTACGGCCTCCGGCTCCGGACCGCCACCGGGCGGCCGTATCGTCCCCGGCTCGTGTGCCGCTTCCGGTCCTGTGACCGACGGGGAGGCTGGGGAGGGGGTGGGCGTGACCGGGGATTCGCTGACGTCCGGGGGCCGGGCGGGCGGCGACGGAGCGGGGGAGACCGTGCCGGCGGGCACCAGGAAGAACAGGTACGCGGCCGCCACGGCCGCCGCGGCGGCGACGGCCCCCAACGACGCGAAGGCGACTGTGCGTACCCGCCGCAGCCCCCGGCTCCGCCCCTCCGGGGGCTCGTCACGGCGCAGGTCCCGGTACGTGACGAGGGCCGCGCGCGCGGTGAACGCGGCGCGCAGCCGCTCCTCGGTGACGGTGAGGGGGTCCTCGGCATGCGGTCTCATCCGCCCGCCTCCAGCTTCTTCTCCAAGGCGTCGAGCGCGCGGCTCGCGGTCGACTTCACCGTGCCGCGCGAGAGCCCGAGCGTCTGGGCGATCTGTGCCTCGGTCAGCTCCGACCAGTAGCGCAGGACGAGGACCTCGCGCTGGCGCCCGGTCAGCTGCGCGAGCGCGTCGAGCACGCGCCGGTGCTCCTCGGCGAGAAGCAGTCCCTCGTCGACGGGCGGTGCGGAGAGCGGGTGGGGCGGGGTGTACGCGCGCGCGGTGCGGCGCCTGCGCAGGACGGAACGGGCGGCGTTGACCACGGCGGTGTGCAGATACGCGCCCGGGTCCTGGAGCCCGTGCAGGGAGGTGCCGTACGTCCGGCACACGGCGGCGAACGCGTCCTGGACCACGTCCTCGGCGGTGTGCAGGTCGTCGACGAGGAACAGGGCGAGCCGCACCATGTCGAGCCGCCGGGCCCGGTACAGCTCGGTGAGGGTGGGCGGTGGCCCCTGGCGCTCCGGGGCATCCACCGCATGCGGGTGCCGTCCCCGTACGGTCCCTGGGGCGTCGTCGACCCGGGTCCGGAGCCGGGGCGTGCGGGCGAGCAACCGGCCCCACCAGGGCGATGATCGGTCCGGTCGTCCGGGTACGGGTATGGCGTAAGACAACTGCACGGTCCTCGATCCGTTGCGGGACGGAGGGGCGACCCGGCCGGACCTGCGTAAGCCCGGCCGGGCCACCCGCTCCTCGGTGCTACCGCGTACTGCTACTTCTGGACGCGGGGCGCGACACCGGCCGGGGCCGGGGCGGGCGCGGGGGCGACCGTCGGCTCGAGCGCCGATGCCGGTGCGGGGGCAGGGCGAACCTTCGGGGCGGCGGCAGGCGCGGGTGCGGGTGCCGGGCCGGGCTTGCCGGGCGCGACGACCTTCGGAGCGGCGTCCGGAGCCGGAGCGGCGACAGGCTTGGCCACCGGGGCGGGAGTGCCGGGCGCGTTGGTCTTCGGGGCGACGGCCGGAGCGGGGGCGGCAGCCGGCGCCGCCGGGGTCGCGTCCGGGACTGAGACCTTCAGCGCGGCCGGCGCGGGCTGCGGACCGGAGTCGGCGATGACCTGCGCGGCGAAGCCGCCGCCGCCGAGGAGGAGCGCGGCACCGCTGACGACGCCCAGGATGCGGGGACGGGGGCGGAAGTTCCATTTGGCGTGGCTGGACATGGGGTTCTCCCGAGGAAAGGACGGACACGGGCGGGTGGATCACTGTGAAGGGCGCCTTCACACCACCAGACGTGCGTCACCCCTCGAGGTTGCGACCGGACCCGGGAAAGTTTCCGTCGGGCCCGGTGACGGCCGCCCGCCCCGCGCGGTGGGTACGGGCTCAGGCCCCGACTTCGTACGTCGACCCGGGCCCGCACCACCGGCTCCGTGCGCAGACCCGGGCCCGGGCCCCGTGGCCCTGGACCCGGCCCGGCCCCGTGTACGCCGATCCGGATTGCGGTCCCGGCCCTGTAACCCGTCCGCCGGCTCGGGTCCCCGGCTCTGTACGCAGCCCCGGTCTCGGTCCGCGGTCCCGTGCGGCCGGCTCAGGTCCTGGGTCCCGCACACCGATCCGGGCCCGCCCGCCGGCTACCAGCAGCGGAGATCCGCCTCGACACCGCAAGGTACAACCGGACCGGCGGACGCGACGCACGACGCTTTCGCGGACTGCCCGCGCCGCCTCGGCCGCTTGACCCACTCCTATGCCCCATCGGGCCCTCGGTCCGCACTGACCACCCGTCCCGCCACAGGGCCCTCGTGCTCCCCGCGTCCGTGACGCCCGGATGCGTCCCGAAGAGGCGCAGCCGGACGCGCGGACCGTCGACACGACCGTGGTCAGCCGCCCGATCACCGTCGAGGCCCGGGACTGGACGCTGGACGGTCGAGAGCTACTGGAGCCTGGGCGCCTTGGGCTCGAAGTGGGAGTGCTTCAGTCGCTGGGGCGACCGTCCGCTCACCCACCGCGAGGCCGGATTCTCCCCGCTGTTCGTCATGAACCAGTTCAGGGACGTCCCCACCGTCATCACGGCCGCCATCGACAACGGCGACGAACTCGTCGACCGGGCGCTGAACCACTGTGGGCCTGCCGCCCGCAAGAAGCCCAACTACGTGGCCGTCGACTTCTACGAGCTGCCCCTCGGCGGCGCCACCCACCGGGCGATCGAGACCATCAACCGGCACCGCTACCAGGCGAAGCCCTCCTCCCGCGACCTCGCCACGCGGAACCGCCGAAGCCCCCCTGCCCGGCCTGCCGAACTGGACCGGGGCAGGCTACCGCAGCGGTGCAGCCCTCCCCGACAGCGAGAAGTCCAACCGGAACGAATCCTGCCGGATCACTCCGCAGCGCATGGACACCGTCTACGGGGTCAGGCCCGACGACGGAGTGGACGACTCCACCGGACTCCAGCAGGCCATCGACCACGTCCGCACCCAGTGCAGCGGCGCGGCCACCTTCGACCGGCTCTCCCTGATCGAACTGCCCGTCGGACGGATCGACGTCACCCGGCAGATCGCCGTGGACGCCGACTACCTCGTCCTCCGTGGCCAGAGCGGCGGCGCGGGCGGCACCAGGATCGTCTTCGCGCCGGACGAGAACACCCGCTACGACACCTTGACCAAGGACGGCAGTCGCTGGGACCAGGACGCCATGACCTACGAGGCGGGGGTCGACACCGCCAAGGGCGGCTGGATCTGGCCGGGCCGAGGGCTCTTCCGCGTACAGACCCGTGATGTCGCCCCGCGCTACGCCGACGAGTGGGCCGCCGCCCCCGCCGACCGCAAGGACCTCTACGGGGGCTCGGTCAACCAGCACTGGGCCTCCGGTGTGAAGCTGCGCGGTGCGACCGGCGACTCCGCCTACTCCGCCCGGGAGGGCGGCCAGGTCGTCCACCTGGCCTCGAACGCCGACACCACCCGGTTCCGCATCGGCGGACACCTGTGGGTGGGCGCCGCGAACAGCCGCACGTTCTACGAGCAGCAGGGCGCCACGGACACGAGCCAGTACGAGGATCTGCACATGCGCCAGCAGGTCTTTCGCATCAGCGCCGTGAACGCGGCCGACCGCACCGTCACCCTCGACAAGCCGCTGGAGTTCGACCTCCCCCTCGACTCCACCTCCGACGGTTCCGCGCCGATCGGAGGCACCGCGTACGTCAGCAAGGTGACCCCGCTGAAGATGGTGGTCGGCGTCGGCTTCGAGAACTTCTCCTTCACCCAGGAGGTACCGGGCCTGACCCCGGAGCAGGCGAAGAACAACTACGGCAACCTCGCGCCCGACGCGGCCCTGCACGGCCTCGTCTACAAATGGGCCGCCGACTCGTGGGCCCGGGGCGTCGGCTCCGAGATGACCGGGTCCCACCCGGTCGTCACCGAGGTCGCCAAGAACCTCCAGTTCGAGAAGAACCGCCTCGACGGTGCCTGGAACACGGGCAAGGGCGGCAACGGCTACTTCCGCGGCAGCCGCGTCTGGGACTCCCTGTACGCGAACAGCACCACCCTTAACCTGCGCCACTTCACCCTCCAGTGGTCCTCCTCCGGCAACGTCGTTCACGGCAACGACTTCGACTCGGACCTGAACCTCCACGGCGGCTGGGAGCGCCGCAACCTCTTCGAGAAGAACACCGTCCGCGTGCCCTACGAACACGCTCCGGGCAACTGCACCGCCAACTGCGGCGGTGAGGGAGGCGGCGTCGAGACCGGCACCTGGTACCCGATCTGGTGGGCCGCCGGCGCGAAGGCGGCGAAGTGGGCCGGATCCTCCGGGCCGCAGAACGTCTTCCACGACAACGTCCTGAGCAAGCAGCTCACCCCGGGCGGGCCGTACGTGGAGTACGCGCCGTATACCCGCAGCGGCACCGGCGCCCAGCCGGTCTTCCAGTTCGGCTCCGCTCCCGACGCCCCGGGCCGCTTCCTGCACCTTGCGCGCGGCGGTTCCCCGATCTCCGACTGGAACGGCAACGAGACGGCGGACTTCACCGGCGGCGGAGGCGTCAACGTCTCCCACACCGCACCGGTCACCTCCGTGTTCCTGGCCACCGACGGCTGATCCCCGGCCGGCGGCTGCGGCGCCCCGCCCGGCCGGTGTCGAGGGTGACGCGATTCGTGCCGGAGCCCCCTCCGGCCGGGGCGCCGGACCCGAGGAGACCGCCTCGGCCCTCGTCCGGCTCGCCTCACCCGCCGAACGGGCCCCGGCACCGTCCCCGTCCCCGTCCCCGTCCCCGACGGAGCCTCGTACCTCCGCACCTGAGGAACCACGACCCGGCCCGGCGCAGGGCGCGCGGGGGAGCGCGGAGGAGCGCGGCGGCGTCCGCGGGTCGAACGCCTGACTCCCGGCCGCCTGCCCGAAAGGATGAAAGGCGCCCGTCGACGGCGTTTCGCCCCGGTGCCGCCGTCACCCTGCTGACGTGCGCAAGGAGCTCGAGTACACGGTCCCGCCCCAACGGCCGTCCCGCCCCGCGGCCGTCCCGCCCCTGCCTGCCTCCGGCCCGCCCCGGCACCGGCCCGCGCCGTCGTTGCGGGACCGGACGCGGTACTGGGTCGACCGGACCGTGGTGAAGGGCATGACCACGGTCGCGGGCTGGCTCGCGCTGGTCTGCCTGGCCGTGGTGGCACCGACGAGCGCCCTTCTCGTCTGGACCGACAACCGCTCGCCCGACACCGTCCAGGGCAAGGTGGCGACCGTCTGGCGGACCGTCGGCCAGACCCTCCGGCTCGGCGGCGAGGTCGGCCCGCCGCTGCGGATCGTCCTCTCCGTCCTGCTGGCCCTTGTCTCCCTGCTCTACGTCTCCACCCTCATCGGCCTCGTCACCACCGCGATCACCGACCGGCTGACCGAGCTCCAGCGCGGCCAGTCGACGGTCGTGGAGCGCGGCCACTCGCTGGTCCTCGGCTGGTCCGAGCAGACTCCGACGCTCGTCGCCGAGCTGCTCGCCGCTCATGCCCAGCGGCGGAGCAGTGCGATCGTCGTCCTGGCCGACCGCGACAAGCTCGACATGGAGCGGGAGTTACGGGCGGTGCTCACCGCCGTCGGCGGCCGACGCGTCCGGTTGCTCTGCCGCCGGGGCCGCCCCGCCGACCCGACGGCTCTCGCCCGCGTCAGCCCGGCCGCCGCCGGGGCGGTCGTGGTGCTGCCGCCCGACACCCCCGAGGCCGACACCCAGGTCGTCAAGACGCTGCTCGCGCTGCGGGCCGTGGTCGGCGACGCGCGCCCGGTACGGGTCGTGGCGGCGGTCCGGCAGACCCGGCACGTCGCCACCGCCCGGCTCGCCGCCGGGCCCGGCGCGGTCGTCCTCGACGTCGACGGCATCGCAGCCCGGATCCTCATCCAGTGCGTACTCGAACCCGGGCTGTCACACGTCCTGGAGGACCTGCTCGACTTCGCCGGTGCCGAGCTGCACGTCCACCGAGTCCCCGGGCTCCGCGGCCGGACCTTCGCCGAACTGCGGGCGGCCTGCGCGGACGCGTGCCTGGTGGGCTTCGTACGCCCGGACGGCTCGCCACTCCTCAACCCGCCGCCGCGAACGGTCCTCGGCCCCGGTGACGCCGTCGTCGTCCTGGCCGAGGACGAGACCCCACCGACCTGGACCACGACCCCGGCACCGCCACTCCCGCCACCCCCTTCCGCGGAGGCCGCGACCGTCGCGGACACCCGCGCCGCCCCCCGCCGCGTCCACGTCCTCGGCTGGAACCGGCGCGGCCCGGAGATCGTCGACGGCCTCGCCCGCAACGGCTGGGAGGCCGTCCGCGAGAGGACCTTCCCCGCCCCTGACCTCACCCACCACGTCCTCGTCCTCGGCGGTCCCGACGGCCACCCCGACCCCGACGAACACACCCTCGTCACCCTTCTCCGGCTCCGCGCCGCCGAGCGCGAGTCGGGCCGCTGGACCCCCGTCGTCGCAGAATTGACGGACGCCCACCACCGCCCCCTCGCCCCCATCGGCCCGCACACGGACCTCGTGGTCGGCGGACGGCTTGTCGGCCTGCTCATGGCCCAGGTCTCGCAGACCACCGAACTAGCGGCAGCCTTTGACGAGCTCTTCTCCCCGGCGGGCAACGCGGTCCGCCTCCGCCTCGCCACCGACTACGTCCCCGCCGGGACCGAAGCGCCCTTCGCCGTGCTCGTCGAGGCCGCCGGACGGCAGGGCGCCACCGTCCTCGGCTACCGACCCGGCGACTCCCGGATCCCGCTCCTCAACCCGCCGAAAACCGGAGCGCGCCGTTGGTCGCACGAGGACACCCTGATCGTCGTCACCACGGCCGGAACCCTCCAACCCCCGGAAGGCCCTGCCAGGCCGGCTGATACACCGGTCCTTCCCTGAGGTGGCGCGGAAGGACGTGAGAACGCGCGAGACGGCGCCGGTGGGGACTGTCAATCGTTCGGCTCTGTCTCATATTCGGTGGTGACGGTGGGTCATGACGGCAACGGACAGGACATCGGCCACGAAACCGCAGATCGGCGCCTCATAGCCGGTTTCCTCCAGAATCCGGCCGATCACTTGGTGTCCGGTAGTGAGAGTTCGCCGCGACAAGCCCGATGGTCCGGCACGATGCCGTCCTCCTCGAAACATCGAGGCCAGGACGCCAGTCGTACTCTCCGCGCGATGGACATGCTCAACGTGCACGATCTGTCACCACCGAATGTGAGCCAGAGCCGAACAATTTACAGTCCCATGCTTCGGAGGTCTGAGTAGAGCAGGAACTACTCAGGCCTGCCGCTAGGCCTCCAATTAGATTGGTCTATAAAGATAAGAGTCGGCAGGGTGTCACTTCACCGAGCAGTCAGGAAGTTGACCTATATAGTGAAGGTGAGAGGATGATGCGATTCCTCCTTTGGAGGCGAGTTCGGTAAAGTGACAGGCGCCCTGCACTCCTTCCGTATGTGACCGCACTAGCAGGCCGTAACATCCGTCACTGGAATAGTATTTGGACCAGGAGACTGCTATGTCACTATTTGTTCCGAACAATTCTGAAGCAGTCATCGCCCGCGGCGTGAATGCGGAAGTGGTAGGCGAGGGGCCGACTGTCGGCCGGCTGCTCTTGGAGTCCAGTTCCATCGGCGGCGCGCTGAGCAGCCTTCGAGTGATACTTGCGAAAGGCGCCGACGGGGCCACACCCCACCACCACACCTCGGCCACTGAGCTCTTCTACGTTCTGAGTGGCAGGGCACGGATTCTCGCAGGCAAGAAAATTGTGACCCTGGAGGAGGGTGACGTAGCTGCCGTTCCGCCAGGCACCCCGCATGCCTTTGCTGCCACGTCTGATTCAAGCGCCGACCTTCTGATCGTTACCTCACCAGGAATCGAGCGTTTCGGGTACTTCCGGCTGCTGGACAGGGTGCGGCAGGGGCAGGCTACCTTCGAGGAATTGTGGGAATCTCAGGAACTCTATGACAACCACTTCCAAGACAGTCCGGAGTGGCAGCGTGATCGGGCGACTTCCCGCGACGAGAGCATGTGACCGGCGACGGCGATCGTTGTGGGATGGGAGGGGGTAGCTTGGCGACAGCGAGCAGGCTGGCTTGAACGGGGGCGAAGGCTCGTCCGCCGGGGGCGTGGAGTCGGGCGTGGTTGCAGTTGAACTGCTGGTAGTGCTCGGGCTGTTCGCGGTGGTGGTATAGGGGGTGCGGACGGTGGCGCCGGCGCCCTGGTAGGCGCGGTCGGCGAGGACGAGGATCTGTCTGGTGAGGCAGGCTTGGACGGTGCCGTGGGCGCGGGCCGCGGTCAGGTCGTGGGTGCGGCCGGGTGTCGCGCGGGAGAACCACAGCGGTGTGCTGTCAGGTCGGGCGATGGCCTTGCAGGTTCATGCCGTGTTCCTTGTGCTTCTGTAAGTAGCAAGGCTGGTCGGCGTGGACACGGTCGGTGGGGATCAGGGTGTTGTCAACGATGACGTGATCGCCCTCGCCCAGTCCGATCAGAGCTTCATGCAGGCCTGGTGCCCAGGCCGCGAAGACGTCCAGGGCCTCTTCCACGTATCGCCAGGCGGTGGCCTGCGATATCGCGAAGGTGTGGCGCCGAGTCGGGCGAACGTCTCGTTCTTGCGCAAGTGGACCGGCGTGAGCAGTGCCTGGCCGAAGCAGCCGAACTTGCGCCAGCGGATGTTGCGGGTCCGGCGATGCTCGTACAGCGGCCAGGCACCATGTTCAACGAGTTCGTGCGGGACGTCGAGCGTGGCTCGCTACGGAACCAACAGGGCCCCTTCGGTTGCCGGTGTGCTGAGTGGAATCACCACCCCACCGACGAAGGATCCTGCCTCGTCACCACACCCGCTGACCAGCCCATTTCCCCCTCCAGCACAGGATGAAAGAGGTTCGCTGAGGTTTCTCATTGGAAGCCATCGCAAGGTATTGCTGAGAACGAGGGCGGCTTTGACAATGGTGCTGATTCGACTGGGACTGAGGGTGACGTGCTTGAGGGTGTGCCAGCGTTTTTTGAGTTCGGCCGCGGCCCGTTTTCCCAGTGCCCGCGTTCCCCGCAGAAGCGCGCTATAGGTGCGGGTTTTGGGGTGAAGCTGCAGGTGAGCGCCATTGCGGGGCTTTTTGACGGGTGGTGGGCGCCGCCCGGCTGACGGGAGCATCATATGTGACCGACCGTGGTTCACGACGCCGCAGCTGGGTGTCCCGGCGCTTTTCTGCGCTGTACAGCACACCTCCGCTGATGGGAAACATTCGGTGCAGAATAGCCGCCGAAAACTGGTTCACCGCCGCCGAGGGCGCAAGGGGAGTTTTATGAATATCTGGAGTCGGCCAGGCTATCTGCGGAGGGTGGCAGGAATATCGGCCGGTCTGCTGGTCGCTCTAACTGGTTGTACGCCTCAGAAATCGCCCGAGGCCGTGCTGAACTGCAGTGGCACCGCCCCGGACGGTGCCGTTCGTGCACATACCCCATTGCCTGCCGTGGCGGCCGAGGGACTGCGGGATGTGCCGCGGTCACTTATGGCGCTACCGGGCGGGCCCTCTCTGGTGCTTCCCGCTGCTGCTGAGGTCGCACCTCCTGCGGTGTACCAGGTGGACCCTGACGGGAATCTTTTGGCAGGTCGAATGGAGGATGACGGGTTCACACAGCGGTGGCGTACACCGCTCGGAGAGATGTTCCGTCCCCGATCAGCGTATGTGACCCTGGCAGCCCCGGCCGGTGTAGATGGGCCGCTGATTGCAGCCGCCCATCACCAGCAGAAGAAGCCCCGTTCCGAGTTCCGGCTGTTGTCCGGGGTGGGAGAGGTGCTCCTTCGCTGCATCTGGCATCCCTACGACCGCGCAGAGCACGTCGAGCTGTCCGTTGCCGGCAACGCGTTCGTCGCCACACGTACCAGCAAGAAGCCGCACCTGAGTGGGTTGTCGAGCATTACGGACCGCCACGTCGAGATCTACTCCACGAAGACCGGCGAGCGGGTAGCACGCGTCCGTACCACCGACTATGTCCAGGACGGCGCCCGTGTATACGGGCGGCTGGGTTCCGAGGTCTTCGCCCAGGAGCTAGACAGTGGTCGGGAGGCCTGGCGCGTGGACACCAGTGTCCGGCTCGGCGACCCGCGGAGGGCTGCGTCCGATCCAGTCTTCTTGGCCGGGAGCCGGGTACTGGTTTATGCGCCAGCGGACCGTACTGTGGTAGCGCTGGACGCCGCGACCGGCAGGAATCTCTGGCGTGCCGCGATACCCGGTCCAGTGCAGTCGGTCCATGCCCAGGGCGCGGACCGACTGCTGATCCACTATCACGGAGGACTCGCGTTCACCGGCCCCCACGGTGTCGAGCGGATCCAGCCGGTCCGGCCGGCCGTCGACGGAGCACGTCAAAAGCTCGAAGACATCGTCCGTACCGACGACGGGGTCATGGCGGCTGTCATCGATCAGAGCGACCGGTCCACTCCCGTGCTGATCGTGACCGGTGACACCCCGGAACTCGCTGGAGATCCGCTGCGGATCCCCATAGTCGCCGCGCACGCCCAGGCCATCCTGACCGACACGGTCGCCTATGTCCTGCCCTGGGTCCCAGATGGAGAGCAGGCAACGCTGTATGCATACGACCTCACTGTCCAAGGGCGCCTGCTGTGGCAGCTTCCGGTACCCGACCGTCTCACCATCAACCAGACGCCCGGACCGGACTCCAGCCTCCACCCCTTCAACGGCGGACTGTTCGGGCTCGACCACGCCACGGGATGGATACTGCACCCCACCCGCTGACACCGGCGCCGCCACGCAAACCCAGAAGAAAGATCACGAGGGCTCTTGCGCCTCGATGTAGTCGTCAAGCTCGTCCTGACTATCGGCGAGGGCAAGCTCGAGGAGCCCCATGCGGGCCGCGACACCGAAATCCGAAGGCTCAAGGAAACTGTCCGGGTCAATCGAATGGCTCTGTTTCGTAGTCGGTGGCGACGGTGCGTTCTCCTCATTGCAGGAGGATGCGGTGGCGGAGGAGGTCGAATCCTGCTCGGCCGCGCATCTGCCGCATGATCTTTTTGGTGCGGGTGTTGACGCCTTCTGTCCGGCCGTTGTGGTGGGGCAGGGTCAGGCCGGCGTTCACGGCGGCGCGGTCGAGTTCGAGGCCGTTGCAGAAGCTGTGCAGGTGGGGCAGGCCGGCGGTGCGGACCGTGGCGATCCACTGGGTGAGCTTGTCATCGTTGGCCTGGGCCGGGGCCAGGAGCGCGGCGAACTCGCCGGTGAGTCGGGCGAGTGCGGTCATCTCCGGGCACGCTGCGGTGAGGAGGCCGAGCAGGTCGGTGTCTTTGGCTCGCAGGTGTTCGGGGTGGGTGAGCAGAAGCCGGGCGAGGCGGCAGGGGGTCGTCATGGGGCGGTCGCCTTCGGCGCGGCCCTGATTGAGGTAGCGGACCAGCAGGTTTGCGCTGCCGGTATAGCCCAGTTCCCTGATCTCGTGCAGGAGGTGTGTGACGGGAATGGTTGGGTTGTCGGACCGGCGCCGGCGCAGGTGGTCACGGTAGGGGTCGACCAGGGTGGGCCGGTAGCGGGGAGCGATGCGATCCGCGGGCGGTTCGGGGATGCGGGCGTAGCGCTTGACGGTGTTCAGGGCGAGGTTCAGTCTGCGGGAGCAGTCGAGCAGGCCGACGCCGGAGTTGAGGAGGGCGTGGACTTGGTGCCAGCGCTCGCGGGTGGTCTGCTCGCGGACGCCGCCGGGCCGGGGCGAGTTGACGGCGGCCCAGCAGGGAGCGTGGGCGCGGACTTCGGCCAGGACTTTGCCGCACAGGTTCCGCCACAGATGCCAGCGGTCGCTGACCTGCACTGCGTCAGGAAGGGCCCGGCGGATCGCCTCGGCGTAGGTGGCCGAGCCGTCCCTGCATACGACTTCGATCCCTTTCTTCCCTCGCAGCCATGCCTCCAATGTGGCGGCTTCGCGGTCGGGCAGGACCTCGATGCGCTCGCCTGTTTCGGCGTCGATGATGATCGTGGCGTAGCGGTGACGGCGGCGTAGGGCGAAGTCATCGACCCCGATCACCCGCGGGATCCGCACCGCGGGCGGGGGGATTCCCCGCAGCATTCGCAGGGCGGTGGCGAACGAGACGGGCACGGCCAGTATCCGGGCGAGCCGGGCAGCCGCCCGGCCGCATAACTCCTTGACCACCCCCGAGACCTGGCTGGTCAGACGTGTGGTGCGGCGCTGAAGGCGCTCGATCAGCCCAGGGACCTGCTCGCGGAAGGTTTGCCGCTGGCATCCCAGGACCGGGCAGACCAGACGTCGTACCTGGACGTTGACAACAACCCGGCGGCCATCGACCGGCACATCCGCAACCGCCCGGAGGTGGTATCCGTGCACCTTCCCCGTCGGCACCCCGCACATCGGGCAGGGAAAGGGAACGTCCCTGGTCCGGGCCAAGACCCGGATTACCTCGCCGTCGTCGGCCACATCATCGATGACCAGCGCCGATAGCCCTGAAAACACCCTCGCGACAAGAGAGTTGGCATCTCGCATACAACCTCAACGACGCCCGTTACCAGCCGTCACCACCGACTACGGAACAGAGCCGAACGATTTACAGTCCCCCGGTTTTTCGAACGGAGTTTGGGGCAACCGTCGAGATGAGCAGCGCGCCAGTCCGCGCATGGTCCGCAGCCGACATCTGGAAAGACCCAACCCGCGCAACGGTATCCAGCCTGACGCAGATCGGATATCTCCGCGGGATACCGGGCGACCATGCCCGCGTGGACAGTTCGGGAAGTGGGCCGTCAGGCACGCAGGTGCGAGTGCAGGGCTCTCCAGGCATGTTCCGTCTATTCCCCGAAGCCGAGGCCGAGCATACAATCGCGGGATACCTCAGGCCGGCGGACCTTCTTGGGCGGGCAGGACGAGTCGGCTTTGCCGCTCCTGTTTGGGGGATCACAGCCGGCGTTGCGGGCGGTGATCACACGATACTCAGTGCGGCGGGCGGTGCTGGCTGGGGCTGGTTGCTGACCGAGAGGCGGAAACCGTCCGGGCCGGGGTGCCGCCGAGGCTTTCCGGTCCCGGCGGGGTGACGTGCCCGTGTGCAGATACGCGAACCAATGACGGCCCCCTCGTTCCCCCGGTTCCCTGAGCAAAGATCATTTCCAAGGCTCATCCGACCCTTATGTGCCGTGGCACCCCTGTCCGCAGCCGGACCGGGGCACTGCCTCTTGCGGGCAGAGTCGGTTATGCTTCCGCCTGTGCGGGGAGGGCGTCCAGGGCGTTGCGGACGGTACGCAGCAGCGGGTGGTCCGGCTCCACCGAGGGTTCCAGGTTTGCCTTGGCCCGTGCCCAGAGGCTGCGGGCCGTGGCTGTGTCGCCGTTGCGGCGTGCCAGCAAAGCGATGTTGTTCAAGGTGACTGCCAACTCAGGGTGCGAGGGGCCTAGCGCATGTTCCTTGATCTGTAGGCATTCACGGAACAACTGTTCTGATTGTGGGTACTGGTCGAGTTTGTAGGCCAGGGCAGCCAGGTTGCCCAGCGCAATGCCGGTCTCGTAGTGCGTGGGGCCGTAGAAGTCCCGTACCACCGTCAGTGCTGACGTGAGCAGTTCCTCCGCCTCGTCCAGTTCTCCCAACTCAATCAAGACCGGGGCAAGCGCTGCCTTATCGAACGCGGTCTCAATATGGTCCGCGCCCAGAGCCCGCTCGTGGATAGCCACCGCGCGCCGTCCCGGCTCCACTGCTGCCGCAAAGTCCCCTCGGGAGTGCGCGAGTCCGCTCAGGTTATGGAACACCGCCGCGGTTATCGGCTGCTCCAGCAGCCCGCCGCCCTCCAGCACAGCCAACGCCCGCCGATAGCATACTTCGGCTTTCTCGAACTTTCCCGAGTATTTGAACAGGATCCCCAACTCATTGCACACGGTAGTCAGCTCTCCCAGGAGCCGGTCCTGTCTGCTCTCCGCCAAAGCCAGCGCCCCGTGTAGCATCTCCTCGGCCTCGGCGTAGCGTCCTTGCCTCCGCCACAGGCCACCCAACAGGGTCCGGGCCCTTACCAGCACAGCTGGATCCACTGTTTCCAGTCCCTGTGACAGTGCTGCGACTGCAACAGCCCCTTCGAACAGTTGCTCCGCGACGGTGAAGTCCCGCTCGACACGTGCGGCGACACCCCGGTCCATCAGTGCTTGAGCGATACCCAGCGCATTCCAGCCTGACCCGAGCCCCAGCGCTTCTTGGAGCCTTGCCAGTGGCGCTCCGGATCCGGTACCCCTCGCACTCTCCTCACTCAGAAACCTGCTAACCACGTCGAGCAGTTCCTCCGACAGCACGATCAAACCCCTTCCGCCAAAAATCAGTGGGGCCCGCACGTATACGGACCTTCAATCAGCTCGTTCGGCCAAGCCTGAAGGAAACTGACCATCCGCGGCGCCAGCTCATGCCGCTGGGCTAACCACCACAGCGACCGGCAATCAGCCGTGCAGGACAACCTCATGGTTCAGTTGGCTGCCCAGTTCAGAAGTAGCGTGCTTCACGGTGAAAATGCCATCGGCGCAGTTAATCTCTACCTCCAGACCAATCCGGGATTAAAAGAATTCGAACCCATATTTCACCAGCTCTGGTGAATCTTCCAAACAGTGTCAATCCAGCACGTAACACCGGAAGTATGCCGAGATGATTCCGATTGCCAGGTAGAGAAAAATTTCAGCGGTCTCTGTCCATGGCTGCGCTCTCCGGATGGCTCCCCAGACGTGAATTGCCACCATTAGGAACGATGTCAGGATGAGCAGGTCGAAAATGAGGAGGACTTGGCCAGGTTCTCCTATCGAAGAATAGGCAGCAACCGCTATGGCGAGTGCGACGGCACCAAGGCAGCGCCCTAGATAGACTGTTACATCTGAATTCTCTACAGGAACCTTCCACTGCCACCACTTGGCCCAGCGAAGCGGCATAAACAACAGTGGGAGTGCGATGAACACAAGGAAAAGAGAGGCGCACGCGATGAGGAATATACTCGCCACTGATTCAGGGCTGGTGAACAATGCACGCCATCCTTGATATTTAGTTCGGGTATCGGGTTTCTGGTCACAATGTGGCGCGGACAGCCCATCCAGTCCGGCACCGTGAGGGTGGGCTGTCAGCCAGCACCGCACCGGGACACATGGCAGCCTTGCCATCTGGGTTGGATGGGACAGCGTCCTCCGTCGAAACGCGCGCCAGGCTCGGCATTCCATAAATCGGGTTGATGCCATGCGGGGCTATCGCCCCGCTCTGCCACGGTCGCGAAACACGGCTCGGAAGTCTGACTGCATACTGCATGCGACTTAATGAGATGACTTCTTGATTCCCTTAGTAATGATGTCGATTGAGTCCTCCCCCGGAGCGCCTGGTCCGATGTCCAAGGCGAAGCGGATCAGAATCAGTTGTGACGGGTCCATATGCGATGGGAAGACGAGTGACTCGACAACGGCCTGAGTACCGCTTGCGGTGGCAATCTCCCAGCGGACAAGATATCCCGATTGACCAGCGACCTCGATCTTCCGTGAGTGTATCTCCCTATGTGACGTGATGATTCCATAGTTGTCTACCGCATAAGACTGTTTTACGTTATTGCTGATGTCTTCCTTGGCTGCTTCCTCAGCCGTGCCGGACTTCAACACTTGGGATGCCGGGGCTGAAACTACTCCGCCTTGAACGCAGGTCTGCTCCGTGTCCGCTGGACAAGGATAGGCGCCTGTGGTGATCCCGGAGCCACTGGCGACGGTCTCCCCCCTCCAGCCGTCCAGAACCGGAATAATGATGCCATCGACTTTGTCAATGACCCAACGATTCCCGACACTGCGGCTAGGGAGGGGCGTTGGCGTGGGCGAGGGAGTTTCAGCAAATGTGGAGCTTGTCGGGGCGCCGGTTTCTAGCGGCCGGGACGCGGAGTTCGCAGGACTCGCCGTAAGTTTGATATTTCCGACCAGCAGCAATACCAGCACCATCAGCACCCCGGCGGCGACAACTACGGCAACCACTATCCCCAGGCGGCCTTGAAGAGCTTCAGCCTGAGCCGGATCCTGAATATTCCGCATGTTCGCGTTTGTCGAACTCTGCGGAACGATGCGGGTGAACTGGCTCCACGCGCTGCCGTCCCACCAGCGTTCCCGACCTGAGTTGATCTGTGCATACCCAGGGTCCGGATACCATCCGGGCGGCATGTTATTCATCACGATTACTACTCTTCACCTGGAAACAAGGAAAAAAGGATGCATACCTGTGCCACGCCTACCGGTTCCTCAATTCGATTCGACTACGGGCTCCTTGTCGCGCATCGCGATAACGGTCCCCCGGCCAACTGGATCACGCTTGTTACCCTTGGTCGCCGCCACGGTTCTGTCACCCGATCGATGGCTAATCCGAAAGAGCTCACTGCTTCAGCACGTCACGGGCTGACCACGCTGTCAGTCCAGCAAGTTCCGGGCATGTGATTTGACGGTTCGTCAAGAACCAATCAGTAGGGTCAACCGAGGACAACCTCGGCGTGGTTCGTGCTCAGGCCATCGCCGGTCAGAGCAACCTCGGCGTGGTTCGTGCTCAGACCAGAAACGATGCAGCTCATATTGATCTCCAGGTTCGAAGTGTGAAGGGCCACCGCTTGCGGAGGCCCACGCGAGCAGCATGGCCTTCCAGTAATCCCACCGTCGTGAGCAACTCTTACCTAATTCATGGTGTAAAGGTTGCGTCCTGGCAGGTCACGACCAGTCCTAGCCTCGATCGTTCATGAGTCCTCGTCGGTGTGCTGGCGGGGGCTCTGTGTTTGCGGGGTGCGGGTCTTTTCGGGGTAGGGGCAGGTTGACGGCCCGGTTGTCGCGTCGGGTGGGCGCCGGGTTCCACTTTCCCGGTGTGGTGGTGCGGATCGTTGGGGCGTTCGGTGTGGCTGGTCAGCCGGGGCTCGGCAAGGCATTGAGCCGGTCGATTGCCCGGGTGATCTCGTCGGTCCAGGGCCATCGCGTGGTGAAGCGGAGCCAGCGGCGGCGGCCGGTGGTGACCAACTGGGCGGCGGCGGAGAACAGCCGCAGGCGGAGCTTCCTGGGTTCCCAGCGGCGGGTCTTGTCGGTCAGGGCGAGCATGGGCATCCAGGTGAGGAGGTCGAGTGCGAGGGAGACGATCTCCAGCCAGATCCGGTTCTGCGCGGTGTCGTGCAGGGGCAGGTTGCGCAGACCGGTGTCGCGGGCGCTTCGGATGCGGTCCTCGCAGCGGGCCCGCCTGCGGTGACGCAGTTCAAGGTCGGCGAGCTGGCCGCGTTTGGTGTTGGTCGCGAAGCAGGTCAGCCGCAGTCCGTCGAGGTCGGTGAAGCGCAACTGTGCGCCGGGGTGCGGGCGTTCCTTGCGGACGATCAGCCGCATGCCCTTCGGCCACGTGCTCAGGTCGGGCATGTCGGTGATCTCCGCGACCCAGGCGCCGGGCCGTTCGGTGCCGCCGGCGTCGTAGGCCGGTGTCCACGCCTTCTTCGGGATCTTCAGGACGGCTTGGTGGATGGCGTCGGTGATGGTCATTCCGACGGAATACGACAGCCGCCGGCCCCGGCAGGAGAGCCAGTCGAGGAAGGCGTGGGTGCCGCCGGCGGAGTCGGTGCGGATCAGTGTCTGCCGTCCCCGCCGCAGGTGTTTGGGGAGTTGGGACAGGGCGAGTTGGGCGGTGGTGATGTGATCGCTCGCGGTGTTGGAGCCGGCGTTGCCGGGCCGCAGCAGCGCGGCCACCGGCTCTCCGGAACCGGCCTGGCCGTGGTCGACGAACGCGACGAGCGGATGATGGCCGAAGGTCTTCTTCCAGGTCGCGGTGGCGTCCTGCTTCTCGGAGTGCGCAAGGACCAGCACGCCGTCGATGTCCACGGTCACGTGACCGTCGGCGGCCGGACCGTTCGCCCCGGCCAGCTCCCAGACCCGCGAACGTACTTCGGCCCGCGCCGACCGGATCGCGGTGAGGGCCTTCGGGCCGGCTGCGGCGAGGACGTCGACGAGGCGGGAGACCGTGGGGTCGGATGCCACCGGGCCGAACACGTCGGGCTCGGCCCGCAGCATGGCGACATCGGCGAGGCAGTCCCCGTCCAGAGCCGTCGCGAGCGCGACATCCAGCAGGACCTTGCCTGGGTCGTGCACTGTCCGCGGCTTGCACCACGGCGCCATTGCCGCCGTTATCGCGGTGTCCAGGCCGGACTTGCGGACCGTCTCGACCAGCAGCACCGCTCCGGCCTGCGAGACCGTCCCTCTGCCACCGCCCTCGACACGGACACGCGGGTACCACCCGATACGCTTGCTCACCTGGAGAGTGCTTCTTTCCGTGCAGCCAACAGGACCCTAAACAAGTCCAATCGTTGCAGGTCAGCAGCACTCTCCACTTATTTGATCAAGGCATGGACGAGCACGCTCATGAAAGCGCGAGGCTAGTACTCCAGCAGCGCTTCTTCATTTTCGCTGGTCAAAGGCCTGAGTGAACCGTTCCGGGTTCGGTAGGGACTCGATCATTTGAGAGGATCGAGTCATGGCACGTCCTTCCCAGTACCCGCTTGAGCTGCGCCGTCGTGCGGTGCGGATGGTCGCCGAGGTGCGGCCGGAGTACGACACCGAGTGGGCCGCGATGAAAGCGGTCGCCCAGAAACTGGGTATCGGCACCACCGAGACCCTGCGCAAGTGGGTGAGGCAGGACCAGATCGACGCCGGCACCCGGCCGGGCACCACGACGGAGGAGTCGGCCGAGCTGAAGCGTCTGAAGAAGGAGAACGCCGAGCTGAAGCGGGCGAACGAGAGCCTCAAGGCCGCGGCCTTAGATTCAACCGGTCAGAGCAACAGTGCAGGTTGAGGGCGGTGTAAGTGGCAAGACTGGGTCGGCCGGGGATGTCGGATGAGATGAAGGCCGATCTGTGGCGGCGGTGGAGGTCCGGCGAGTCGATCAGTGTCATCTCCAGAGGCATCGGCAAGCCGCCCGGCTCGGTGTTCACCGTCCTCAAACACCATGGAGGAATCGCTCCCCTGTCCCGCAAGGAGCGCGTCGTAAGTTTGACTCTGGGCGAGCGGGAGGAGATCTCCCGCAGGCTGTGTGCCGGCGATTCCTATCGGGCGATCGCCGCTGTTCTGGGGCGGGCCGTCTCTACGGTCAGCCGTGAGGTCAACAGCAATGGCGGACGTGACGTCTACCGGGCGATCGCCGCGCAGGAGCGTGCACGTGAGCGCGGCCGGCGTCCGAAAGAGTGTCTGCTCGCCCGCAGGCCCGCGTTGAGGCAGACGGTGCTGGCCCTGCTGCGGGAGGAGTGGTCACCGGAGCAGATAGTCGGGCATCTGCGTCTGCACCATGGCGACGACCCGGAGATGCAGGTTAGCCACGAGACGATCTACCGGTCGGTCTACATCACCCGGTGGAAAGTGGTGCCCCGCGAGCTCTGCAAGCGCCTGCGGACCGGTCGGCCGATCCGGAAGAACAAACGTCACACGGTGAAGGGACAGTGGCGTTCACAGATCATCGATGCCCGGCCGATCGAGGAGCGGCCCCAAGCGGCAGAGGGTCGCAGCGAGTCCGGACACCTGGAAGGCGATCTGGTGATCGGGTCGAACAACAGTCAGGTCGCGACACTCGTCGACCGCAAGACCCGGTTTCTCCACGTCGTGAAGCTCGCCAGCCGCCATACCGCCGTGGTCGTTCCCGCTCTGGCCGAAGCCTACGCACGCATGGATTCCCGTCTGCACGGCACGCTGACCTGGGACCGCGGCATGGAACTGGCAGCTCATAAGCGCTTCAGCGCCGACACCGGCATCGACGTGTTCTTCGCGGCACCACGGAGCCCCTGGCAGCGGGGCACCAACGAGAACACCAACAAACTGCTCCGCCAGTACCTGCCCAAGGGGACCAACCTGTCGACCTTCAGCCAGGACGACCTGGACGCCATCGCGACGAAGCTCAACAACCGTCCGCGCAAGTGCCTGGGGTTCCGGACACCAGCCGAGAGCGTTGCCTTGACCGGTTGAATCTAAGGCGGCTTTCTTCGCGGCCGAGCTCGACCGGCCACACACGCGCTCGTAGCGTTCATCGACGAGCACAAGGGCCGCTTCGGCGGTGTCGAGCCGATCTGCCGCGTGCTGAGCGCACACGACTGCAAGATCGCCCCTGCCACCTACTACGCCCACCACAAACGCCAGGCCGTGCCATCCGCCAGGACCGTGCGGGACGCCGAGCTGAAGGAGCAGATCAGCCAGGTCTTCGAGACCAACTACCGGGTCTACGGTGCGAGGAAGATCTGGCG